>NZ_VIRS01000023.1 GCF_006912135.1 Cryptosporangium phraense
CGGCGCGCGAGCCGCTCGGCGCGGGCCGCTCGGACGCGCGGGCCGCTCGGGGGCGCTTGGACGAACGGTGGGCGCGTTCGCGGCGAGCTGCGCACCCATACCCCTCGTGGCTTGACCGACCGAGCCCCCTTGGAGGGCGGGCCGATGAACTGGCTCGGGCCAGGTGGGCACGTGCAAGCCGGTGATGGCCTGTTGCCAGACCCGGTAGGCCCGAACGCGCTCGCTCGGGACGCGTCCGGCCGGGCAGGCGCGCTCAAGGCAGGCGGGCCCGTGCAGGTCTCGAGGCGCATTGGGCCGGGTCGGCACGCTCAGGCCGGTACGCGCCCTCCACCAGTAGCGCATCGGTCGGTCGAATGCACTCGGGCAGGGCTAGGCAGGGCAGGGCCTGCCGAAGCGCCTCATCAGCGCGAACCAACCCGTCATCGCGATCGCACGCACCTACGCGGTCGCGCAGGCCGCGCGATACGCGAGGCAGCGCGATACGCGAGGCAGCGCGATACGCGAGGCAGCGCGATACGCGAGGCGACGCGATACGCGAGGCAGCGGGATACGCGCGGGGCGACGGGCGCCGCCAGGCGCGAAAACGGCGCGACGCGCGCGCCGCCATGCGCACAAACGGAGCGCCGCGCGGGCGCCGCTACGCCCGAAGATGGCCCGATACGCGCCGCTACACGCCCGAACGGCACGAAGCGGGTCGGCGGCCAACCCGATGGTCAGCGGATCGGGCTACCCGTCGCCCTCAGAGTTTCCTTGACCTCTCCGATCGTGAGCTCTCCGAAATGGAAGACGCTGGCCGCGAGCACCGCATCCGCGCCCGCTTCGATCGCAGGCGGGAAGTGCGACAGAGCCCCGGCCCCACCGCTCGCGATCACCGGGACGTCGACGACCTTGCGGACCGCGGTGATCAGCGGGAGATCGTAGCCGTCCTTCGTGCCGTCGCCGTCCATCGAGTTGAGCAGGATCTCGCCGACCCCGTACTCCTGGCCCCGCTCGGCCCACTCGACCGCGTCGATGCCGGTGCCCCGGCGGCCGCCGTGGGTCGTCACCTCGAAGCCGCTCGGGGTGGGCGGGCCATCGACCACTCGGCGGGCGTCCACCGAGAGCACCACGCACTGGGAACCGAAGCGCTCGGCGGCCTCGCGCAGGAGCTCGGGCCGGGCGATGGCGGCCGTGTTGATGCCGACCTTGTCGGCCCCGGCGCGAAGCAGAGCGTCGACGTCGGCCGTCGTGCGGACGCCGCCGCCGACGGTGAGCGGGATGAACACGGTCTCGGCGGTGCGTCGGACGACGTCGAACGTGGTCTCGCGGCCGGACGAGGACGCGGTGATGTCGAGGAACGTGAGCTCGTCGGCGCCGGCCGCGTCGTAGGCGCGGGCGAGCTCGACCGGGTCACCGGCGTCGCGCAGGCGGGTGAAGTTGACGCCCTTGACGACCCGGCCGTTGTCGACGTCGAGACACGGGATGACCCGGACGGCCACCGTCACGACGACACCGCCGCCAGCGCCTCGGGCAGCGTGAACGCCCCGGCATACAGCGCCTTGCCGACGATCGCGCCCTCGACACCCTGCGGAACCAGCGTCGCGAGCTCGCGCAGGTCGTCCAGCGTGGACACTCCTCCGGACGCGATCACCGGGCGGTCGGTGGCCGCGCACACCGACTTCAGCAGCTCGACGTTCGGGCCGGTCAGCGTGCCGTCGCGGCGCACGTCGGTGACGACGTACCGGGCGCAGCCCTCGGAGTCGAGCCGCGCGAGCACCTCGAACAGCTCACCACCTTCGCGGGTCCAGCCGCGGGCCGCCAGCGTCGTCCCGCGGACGTCGAGGCCGACCGCGATCCGGTCGCCGTACTCGGCGATGGCCTTGGCGCACCACTCCGGGTCCTCCAGGGCGGCGGTGCCGATGTTCACGCGACGGCAGCCGGTCGCGAGCGCGGCGCGCAAGGACGCATCGTCGCGGATGCCGCCGGACAGCTCGACCTGGACGTCGAGAGCGCCCACGACCTGGGCGAGCTGGGCCGCGTTCGAGCCCCGGCCGAAGGCGGCGTCGAGGTCGACCAGGTGGATCCACTCGGCGCCGTCGCGCTGCCAGGTGAGGGCGGCCTCCAGCGGGTCGCCGTAGGAGGTCTCGCTGCCCGCCTCGCCCTGGACCAGCCGGACCGCCTGGCCGTCGGCGACGTCGACCGCGGGAAGCAGCTCGAGCCTTGTCATTGAACTCTCCGGGAGTAATCGGTACGGGTCAGGGCGAGCAGGACGGGCGCGAGCAGTAACGCGAGGACGACCGCGCCGATCCGGAGGGCCCACGAGTCGATCGTGAGGAACACGACGACGATCGCGACGAGCAGCCCCATCACGATCGCCGACACCTGCGCCCGGTCGCGGGGCGACCGCATCCGCCCGGTGCGCCGACCCCGCCGGGCGGCACCGCCCGGGGTCAGCGCGCGGATCGCGTGCCAGGGCGCGGTGAGGATCGCCCGCCGGCGGGCGCGCCGCGAGGCCCGCCGCCGGGCCCGCTCCGCCTCGGCCTCCCGAACGGCCCGCGCCCGGGCCCGGGCACCCTTAGTCATCGGACGCCCTAGGTTCCGGCGACCTCACGACAGTCCCCGCACCCAGTTCGCCAGGACCGCCGCCCCGGCGTCGCCGGACTTCTCCGGGTGGAACTGCGTCGCCGCCACCGCGCCACGCTCGATCGCGGCCAAGAACGGCTCGTCGTGCTCCGACGTCGTCAGCACGCCGTCGATGCCGGTCGCCGCCGCCGCATAGGAGTGGACGAAGTAGAACCGCTCGTCCTCGACCCCTCGGAACAGCGACGACCCCGCCCCGGCCGAGACCGTGTTCCACCCCATGTGCGGGATCCGCTCGGCGGTCAGCCGCGTCACCCCGCCCGGGAACACCCCGAGCCCGTGCGTCCGCACCCCGTGCTCGACGCCGAACTCGAACAGCACCTGCATGCCGACGCAGATCCCGAGCACCGGCCGCGAGTCCGCCACCCGCTCGTGCACGACCTCGGCCGCACCGAGCTTCTCGATGCCGGCCATGCAGGCCGCGTACGCGCCGACGCCCGGCACGACCAGCCCGTCGGCCGAGGCGGCCAGCGACAGATCCGGCGTCACGGTCACCGAGGCGCCCGCCCGCACGAGCGCCCGCTCGGCCGACCGCAGATTCCCCGACCCGTAGTCGAGGACGACCACGCTCGGGCTCATCCGGACAACCGCCCCTTGGTGGAGGGGATGCCGGTGACCCGCGGGTCGAACGCGGTCGCGTCGCGCAGCGCCCGGGCCACGGCCTTGAACTGCGACTCGGCGATGTGGTGCGGGTCGCGTCCGGACCGGACGAGCACGTGCAGCGCGATCGACGCGTTGTGGGTGAACGCCTCCCAGATGTGGCGCACGAGGGTGCCCGGGAAGTCGGGCCCGATCCGCGCGACCTCCATCACCGACGGCTCCTCGTGCACCAGGTACGGACGCCCGGCCAGGTCGACCGCGACCTGCACCAGCGCTTCGTCGAGCGGCACCAGCGCGTCGCCGAAGCGGCGGATGCCGGCCTTGTCGCCCAGCGCCTGGTTGAACGCCTGGCCGAGTGCGATCGCGGTGTCTTCCACCGTGTGGTGGGCGTCGATGTGCAGGTCACCGACGGTCTGCACGGTCAGGTCGAACCCGCCGTGCTTCCCGAGCTGGTTGAGCATGTGGTCGTAGAAGCCGACACCGGTGGAGATGTCGCACTTTCCCGACCCGTCGAGGTCGATCTCGACGAGCACCTTCGACTCGCCGGTGACCCGTTCGATCCGGCCGGTGCGGCTCATGCTTGCCCTTTCAACGAGAAGTCCAATGCCTCGAGGAACGCGTCCGTCTCGGCCGGAGTGCCCGCGGTGACCCGCAGGTAGCCCGGCAGGCCGACGTCGCGAATGAGCACGCCCTGGGTCAGCATCCGCTGCCAGACCGCCCTCTGGTCGCCCAGCCCGCCGAACAGCACGAAGTTGGCGTCGCTCGGCACGACCTCGAGCCCCCGCGTCCGCAACGACGAAACGATGCGGTCGCGCTGCTCCTTGATCGCCTCGACGGTCGCGAGCAGCGCGTCCGTGTGGGCCAGAGCGGCCCGCGCGGCGGCCTGGGTGATCGACGACAGGTGGTACGGCAGCCGCACCAGCTGGATCGCGTCGACCACCGCCGGGTCGGCGGCCAGGTACCCGAGCCGGGCCCCGGCCAGCGCGAACGCCTTGCTCATCGTCCGGGTGACGACCAGCCGCGGGCTGAGCCCGAGCCGGGAGATCGCGCTCGGCGTGCCGGGCCGCCGGAACTCCGCGTAGGCCTCGTCGACGATGACCATCCCGCGCGACTCGGCCAGCACCGCCTCGACGACGTCCAGACCCAGCGCGGTGCCGGTCGGGTTGTTCGGCGAGCAGAGGAACACGACGTCGGGATCGTGCTTGCGGACGTCGGCGGCCGCGCTCTCGGCGTCGACCGAGAAGTCGTCGTTGCGACGGCCGTCGATCCAGTCGGTACCGGTGCCGCGCGACAGGATCGGGTGCATGGAGTACGCGGGCGTGAAGCCGAGCGCGGTGCGGCCGGGGCCGCCGAACGCCTGCAGGAGCTCCTGCAGGACCTCGTTCGAGCCGTTCGCGGCCCAGACGTTGGCGACCGTGAGGTCGTGCCCGAGGTAGCGGGCGAGGTCGGCGCGGAGCGCGGTCGCCTCCCGGTCGGGGTACCGGTTGAGGCCGGAGGCCTCCTCGCGGACCGCCGCGACGATCGCCTCGACGACCGCCTCGGGCACCGGATAGGAGTTCTCGTTCGTGTTCAGCGCCACCGGGACGTCGAGCTGCGGAGCACCGTACGGCGTGCTGCCCCGGAGTTCGTCGCGGATCGGCAGGTCGTCGAGGTTCACCGGAACCGTGCCCTCACCGCGGCGCCGTGCGCGGGCAGGTCTTCGGCGTCGGCCAGCGTCGCGACGAACGGCGCGACCTCGCGCAGCGCCTCTTCGCTGTACTCGATGACGTGGACCCCGCGCAGGAACGTCTGCACCGACAGCCCGGACGAGTGCCGGGCGCAGCCGCCGGTCGGCAGCACGTGGTTCGAGCCGGCGCAGTAGTCGCCGAGCGAGACCGGCGACCAGGCCCCGACGAAGATCGCCCCCGCGTTGCGCACCCGGGTCGCCACGGCGGACGCGTCCGCGGTCTGGATCTCCAGGTGCTCGGCCGCGTACGCGTCCACGACCCGGAGGCCGGCGTCCAGGTCGTCGACCAGGACGATGCCCGACTGCGGGCCGGAGAGCGCGGCCTGCACCCGCTCGACGTGCTTGGTGACCGCCACCTGCCGGACGACCTCGGCGTCGACCGCCTCGGCCAGTTCTTCGGACGCGGTGACGAGCACCGAAGCCGCGGCCGGGTCGTGCTCGGCCTGGCTGATCAGGTCGGCGGCGACGTGCACCGGGTCGGCGGTGTCGTCGGCCAGCACCGCGATCTCGGTGGTGCCGGCCTCCGAGTCGATGCCGATGACCCCACGCAGCAGCCGCTTGGCCGCGGTGACCCAGATGTTGCCGGGGCCGGTGACCAGATCGACCGGCTCGACCTCGTGCCCGGCGTCGGACAGGCCGTACGCGAACACCGCGACCGCCTGGGCGCCGCCGACCGCGTACACCTCGTCGACGCCGAGCAGCGCGCACGCGGCCAGGATCGTCGGGTGCGGCAGGCCGCCGAACTCCTTCTGCGGCGGCGACGCGACCGCGAGCGACGAGACGCCCGCGGCCTGGGCCGGGACGACGTTCATCACGACGCTCGACGGGTAGACGGCCAGCCCACCGGGCACGTACAGCCCGACCCGGCCGACCGGGACGAACCGCTCGGTGACCGTGCCACCGGGGACGACCCGGGTCGTGACGTCGGTGCGCCGCTGGTCGTCGTGGACCAGGCGGGCCCGGCGGATCGATTCGCTCAGCGCGGCCCGCACGTTCGGGTCGAGCCCGTCGAGCGCGGACGCGATCGCGTCGGCGGGGACCCGGATGCCGGTCGCCTCGACGCCGTCGAACCGGGCCGTGGCCGCGAGCACCGCCGACAGCCCCTCGGAATGAACCGCCTCCACCACCGGACGGACCTGCGCCACGGCAGCGTCGACGTCGAGGGCGGCCCGGGGCAGCACGCCCCGGAGGTCAGCAGCTGAATAGGCCGAGCTGCGGAGGTCGATTCGGGTCAGCACGGCTAAGAGTCTACGGAGCGGGCCGACAGGTTTAGTGCCGTGGTTACCGCGCTCACGTGCGGGTAGGCCCGCCGGTTGGTGTGGCAACCGACGCAGCGACGGCGTTCAGCGCGCAGCGTTGCGACTCCACTCCTACCCTGAACGACGTGGCCGAGATCATTCCGCTCTTTCCACTCGGCACCGTCCTGTTTCCGGGAGTGGTGCTGCCGCTCCATATCTTCGAGCCGCGCTACCGCGCGCTGATCCGTGACCTGATGGCCGCGGAGCCCGACGCCCGTCAGTTCGGCGTGCTCGCGATCCGGCAGGGCTGGGAGGTCGGCGAGGACGCGGTGACCGCGCTGTACGACGTGGGGTGCACCGCCGAGCTGCGTCAGGTGCACCCGTACCGGGACGGGCGGCTCGACGTCGTCTCGGTCGGGCGCGACCGGTTCCGGCTGATCGAGGTGCTGCCCGGTGAGCCCTACCTGCGGGGACGGGTCGAACGCCGGCCCGAGCCCGAGCTCGACGCCCGGGCCGGCGAGGAGGCCGAGGTGCTGGCGGGCGGCGTCCGGGAGGTGTTCGCCCGGTGCCGGACGCTACTGCACGCGACGCTGCGGGCCGGTGAGGACTCGTCGGAGCGGCCGGCGCTGCCCGCGCTGCCGCTGCCGAACGACCCGGCGATGCTCTCGTACCTGGTCGGGTCGGCCGCGCCGCTCACGCTCGACGACCAGCAGAGCCTGCTGGCGATCGACGACCCGGTGAGCCGGCTGCGGCGTCAGCTGCGGCTGCTCAAGCGCGAGGCGACGATGCTCTCCCGGCTGCACGCGGTGCCGGTGCCGCTGGCCGAGCTGCGGGTCGACCAATCCCCCAACTGAGCCGATCCCCCACCTGAGCCGGTCCCCCACCTGACCGTCACTGGTCCGGCGGTCGGTCTCCCCAGTGGCGGCCGTGCTCGCGGTTCAGGCCCGGGTCGACCTTCAGGTCGGGATACCGGCTCCACGCGGCCACGACGACGTACCCCAGCACGGCCATCAGCGGCTCGAGGAACAGCAGGCCCTTGGCGTTCAGCTCGACCGGCATCGGGAACTGGCGCCCGGGCGCCGCGTGCTGGAGCAGCGAGTCGTACTCGTCGCGGCCCCACCACGTCCCGAGCTTCCAGCTGACGAACCCCGCGGCCAGGCACCCGGCGGCCAGCCCCACCAGCACGATCGGCCCGCGCCAGCGGCGGGCCAGGTACGCGATCGGCCCGAGCAGCAGCCCGGCCGCGAGCGCCAGCCCGCCGTACGTCGCCTGGGCGCCGAACGAGGACTCGCCGTAGTACTCGGCCAGGATCGGCCCGTTGGCCGTCATCAGCACCGGCACGTGCGGGCCGATCGTCCCCCAGAGGACGCCGTTGATCGCCCCGGACGCGGCCACCACCAGCGCCAGCACGACGGCCGCGATCACGTCCCGCCAGGCCGTCGAGGCCCGGATCCCGGTCATCAGCGCGGCCGGCGACAGCCCGGGCGGATCTTCCGGCTCCTCACCGGCGTGACGCCTGCGCACCGGCACGAGTTCGGTGGAATGGCTGAGCCCGGCCGCCGGTCGCGGCGTCGTCACGCCGTCCGGACCCGGCGATTCATGGCGCACCGCTCAACCATAGTGCTCACCGGCCCCACCCCTGGACGAGAGCCGCCGACGCGTCCAGCCAGGCCCGCCGGGTCTGTTCGGCGATGCCCGAGAACGAGATCGTGGACCCGGACTCCAGCGCCGGGTCGTAGGGGATCACCGCGACCGCCCGGGTGCGGTGGGAGAAGTGGTCGACCAGCTCGTCGAGCAGCGGCGACGGGATCGGGCTGGGGCACGACAGGATCGTCACGCCGTCGGCGACCAGGTCGGCGTACCCGTCTTCTTCGAGCAGGTCGAGCATCCAGTCGGCGGTGAACGCCGAATCCTCCCGCGGAAGCGTCGTGATCACCATGCGGTCGGTCTGCTCGATGACCGTCTTCCAGTTCGGGCTCTCGACGTTGTTGCCGGTGTCGACGCAGACGATGTCGTACGCCCTGGTGAGCAGCGTCATCAGGCGACGGACCGTGTCGGGGTCGAGCGCGCGGGCGACCCGGGGGTCTTCGTCGCCGGCCAGCACGTCGAACGAGCCGTCGTTCGAGTGCCGCAGGTAGTTCTCGAGCACCTCGGCGATGCCGTGGCCCTGGTTGATCGCGGTCTCGACGTCGGTGAGGTCGTGGATCAGGTGCTTGATCGTGCGGGCGTGCCGGGCCGTGCCCGCGCGTAACCCGAGCGTGCCCCGCAGCTCGTTGTCGTCCCAGGCCAGCACGCCGCCGCCGCGCACGCTGCCGAGCGTCGCAGCGGCCAGCACGGTGGCGGTGGTCTTGTGGACGCCGCCCTTCGGGTTGACGAACGCGACCGCCTTCGGGCGCCCGACGTCGCCCCGGATGACCTCGATCGCCTGCTGCACGGGCACGGTGCCGACCAGCGGGGGCGGCGGATAGTCGGGGATCTCATAGCCGGTGCGCTGCGGCGGAACCACCGGAGGAGGCGCCAGAGGGGGCGCGAGCGGCCGGGACACCCCGGCCGGGCGCGGCCGACTGCGGTTCCGGCCGAGTAACGCACGCCAGCGTCGAACCGCTTCACCGCGGTCGGCGGGCTCAGTGGGCCCCACCGCCACCTCCCCGAGCTCGACGCCGCTGGAGTCAGCCTACGTACCTTCCGCCTCGTTGTGCTCGCCGGTGACGAACTGGTCGGTCATCCGACCAGATCGGCCGCGTACTCGGCGTACGGAAACGACTTGGCGAACGGGTACTCGACGGTTTCCGAGAGGTCGTGCAGCTCACGGGACCCGGGGAGCTGCTCGTAGCCGAGCCGCGCGTAGAACCGGTGGGCGTCGAGGAAACGGGTGTCGCTCCACAGCTCGAGCTGCCGGACGCCCAGCCGGACCGCCTCGTCTTCGACCAGCGACGTGAGCACCTCACCCAGGCCGTGCCGCCGCGCCGACGCGCTCACGTACAGGGACTTGAGCTCCGCGGTGTCGGGATCCGGCCCCGGCCGGATGCCGACCGAGCCGACGACCGTGCCGCCGAGCTCGGCGACCCACAGGCGGCCGCCGTGGGTGGCGTAGTACGTGGCCGGGGCCCGCAGCCACGGCTCCTCGCCGTCGACGTCGAGCACGCAGCCCGGGTACTCGGCCCACGTCGTGCCGATCAGCTCGATCAGCGCCTCGGAGTCGGAATCGGCCACCGGGCGGATCACCGGCAGCTCCTTCCGCATCTCGACGTGCCGGATGCCGGCCTCCTCGAACTCGCTGCCCACCGGGGTGTAGCCGGCCTTGGCGTAGAACTCGCGCGCGTGCACCTGGGCGTGCAGCTCGATCGCCGGGTTGCCGCGCCGGATCGCGGCCCGCTCGAGCCCCCGCAGCACGGCCCGGCCCACGCCGCTGCCCCGCAGCTCGGCGCGGACCGCCATCCGCCCGACCCGGCCCGGCGCCGGTGGCTCGCCGAGCAGCCGGCCGGTGCCCGCGAGCCGCGGTGGCACGCCCACCGAGGCCTCGGGGTCGGACTCCCACGCGCAGACGTGCACGGCCACGTCGTCGAACTCGTCGCGCTCGATCTCGACGGGCACGTTCTGCCCGACGACGAACACGTCGTGACGGAGCGCGAACACCGCTGGCATCTCGGCCGGGGTCGCGACCGTGACCCAGAGTGAGCCCGAGCGAGTCTTCATGTGCATTGCCACGATCCTTCGTACGTATCGAACAGCGCTTCGAATCAGTTGTGACCGACCGCGGACCGAGACGGCGTCGCGCTCGGACCGGCAGCAGTATCGGACGGCGGACCGACAGTTCCGGATTGCTCCGGCAGCAGCGGCACGAAGGTCGCCCGATCCAGCCGGGTGACCTCGGGCGCCGGGTCCACGACCCGGATCCCCGGCCGCTGCGCGAGCGTCCGCAGCTGCGCGGGCGTCCCCCGCACGACCGCCCCGTAGACGCACGCGCACAGGCTCCGGTAGGCCGCCGCTTCCCGCCGTTGCACGGCCGCCTCCTGCGCGTACACCTGCTTCAACTCGCTCGTCCCGGCCGACGCCGCCGAGCTCGCCGCCGTCGTCGCGGCCCTCTCCTTCGCGGTCGCGGTGCGACGCATCCCGGTCGGGACGTCCACCGTCAGCCGGTCGACGACGAGCGTGACCAACTGCGTCTGGACGTCCGGCAGCGGCACCCGGGCGACGACCCGGCTCACGTCGACGCCGGTCAGTAGGGAGGCCAGGGCGGCCGGGCGCTGGTACCCGGTGAGCGAGACCAGTGCCCAGGTGGGCTGGTTCCGGGACCCGTCCAGCTCGTGCGAAGCGGCGGCTCGGTAGGCGTCCACCGGTTGACCGTCGGCCGGACCGACGCGGGGGACGTTCGAGACCGTGTCGTCGACCGGGGCCGACCGGGTCCCGGCCCGGTAGGCGACGACGACGAGGCCGACGACGAGCAGGAGCGTGACCATCGCGGTCCAGGACCGCGACAACCGGCGCGCGCCCAGGGCCAGCCTTCGCAGGACCTTCACGACTCGGCGCGGACGCGGTCCAACGCGGTCTGCAGGTCGGCCGGGTACTCGCTGGTGAACTCGACCCACTCGCCGGTGGCCGGGTGCTCGAACCCCAGCCGCATCGCGTGCAGCCACTGCCGGGTGAGGCCGAGGCGGGCCGCGAGCGTCGGATCCGCGCCGTAGGTGAGGTCGCCGACGCAGGGGTGGCGCAGCGCGGAGAAGTGCACCCGGATCTGGTGCGTGCGGCCGGTCTCCAGCGTCACCTCGAGCAGCGACGCGGCCCGGAACGCCTCCAGCGTGTCGTAGTGCGTCACGCTCGGCTTGCCGCCGGCCACCACCGCGAACCGCCAGTCGGACGAGGGGTGCCGGTCGATCGGCGCGTCGATCGTGCCGCGGCTCGGGTCGGGGTGGCCCTGGACCAGCGCGTGGTAGACCTTGCTGACCTCGCGCTCCTTGAACGCGCGTTTGAGCAGCGTGTAGGCCCGCTCGCTGGTGGCCAGCACCATCAGCCCGGTCGTACCGGCGTCCAGGCGGTGCACGACGCCCTGGCGCTCGGCCGCGCCGGACGTCGAGATCCGGTAGCCCATCGCGGCCACGCCCCCGACGACGGTCGGGCCGGTCCAGCCCGGGCTCGGGTGCGCGGCCACCCCGACCGGCTTGTCGACGACGACGATGTCGTCGTCGGCGTACACGACCCGCAGGCCGGGGACGGGTTCCGGGTTGGCCGACGGCGGAGCCGGGGGCGCCGGGAGGGTCACGTCCAGCCAGGACCCGGCCGAGACCCGGTCGGACTTGCCGGCCGGGGTGCCGTCGAGCGAGGCGTCACCGGCCTCGATGACGCCCGCGGCCGCGGTGCGGGACAGACCGAACAACCGGGCCAGCGCGGCGTCCAGCCGCATGCCTTCCAACCCGTCGGGGACGGGGAGGGAACGATGCTCAGTCATCCTTCAATTTTGCACTGTCGGACTTGCGCACCCTCGAGCCGTCGATCCGGCGCCCGGTGAGCTCGAGGAAGACCAGGATCGCGACGCCGACGCAGAGCGCCGAGTCGGCCAGGTTGAAGATCGGCCACGGCGGGTCGTAGGGGTCGACGATGGCCAGGAAGTCGACGACGCCGCCGCCTTCGCGGAACAGCCGGTCGATGACGTTTCCGCAGGCCCCGCCGAGCACGAGGCCGAGCGCGATCGCCCAGCCGGTCGAGGCGAGCCGGCGCGCGTACCGCAGGATCACGACGATCACGCCGATCGCGACCGCGGTGAGCACGTAGGTGTAGCTCTCGCCGAGGGAGAACGCGGCGCCGGTGTTCCGGGTGTGGACGAAGTAGAGGACGTTCGGGACGACGGTGATCGGGGGGTGGTCGGTGTCCTCGAGCTTGCTGACCACGGCCAGCTTGCTGAGGATGTCGGCGGCCAGGGCCAGGACGGCGACGACGGCGAAGACCCAGCGGCCTCGGCGGGTTCGGGGCCGGGGGGTGGGTGGGGGGTCGTCGCGGTCCGCGCCGCTCCCCGGGGGGGCCTCGCCGGCGGTGCTCTCGGGAGGGCCGGCGGGGTTGTCCGAGGTGCCGGCGGGCTCCGGGGAGCCGGAGGCGCGCTCCGGGGAGCCGGGGGCGGGCGGGGCCGGGACGGCCTCGCTCGCCGCCGGGGCGTCCGATGGGTCGCTGTCCGTGGCCCGGCTCAGCGGCGTTCCTCGATCTGCTTGCAACTCACGCACAGGGTCACACTAGGGAATGCCTCGAGCCGCGCGGTCGGAATGGGGTTACCGCACCGCTCGCACGAGCCGTACTGCCCCTCGGCCAGCCGGGCGAGCGCGTGCTCGACCTGCTGCACCCGCTCCCGCAGGCCGTGCACCAGCGCGAGCTCCTGCTCCCGCTCGAACGTCTTCGTCCCGGTGTCGGCCTGGTCGTCACCCGCTCCGTCGGACACCCGGCTGCGCTGCAGTTCGGTCAGCGAGACGACGGCTTCGTCGTACTCGGTGCTGAGCTCGTGCAGGCGCGCCTCGAGGACGCTGCGCAGCTCCTCGTGCCGATCGTCGGCGATCGGCGCTTTGGTGCGCGTCTGCGCCTGCTGCGCGGTGCTCGTCGCCGTTGCCCCGTTGGCCGCCGTTCGCGTCGATCGGCGAACCCCGGTCTTCGCCGTCGCCCGGCGAGGGGTTTCTTTCGTGGCCTTCGCCCGTTCAGCCATCGCGGCCACCTCCGCCCCGTATCGCCGGGCTGAGCCCGGCGTTTGGTCAGAGCGCTCAGGATAGGTGGCCGATGCCGCCCCGACAATGCGACGCGCACCAATGCTGACGCCGTACACGGTCGTGTTGGCCGCAGCCGAGCGTTGCCAGAGCCTGCGCGCACTGTGAGTCTTCTCTCACATACCGTTCCGACGAACGTCCTCAAACCTCAGGAGGGCTCTGAGCCGATCGGTGGCGTCCGGGGGCGGGACGGTGAGCGCGACGAGTTTGTCGCGGCTCGTCCGGCCGGCCCGGAGCGTGATGCCGGACGGGCGGACGCCGAAGGCCGCGGCGACGGCGTCCAGGGCCGCCTGGGTGGCCCGGCCGTCCACGGCGCGGGCGGAGACCGCGACGATCAGCGCCGTCCCGTACGGCCCGTCGTGTGACCCGCCGACGCGGGGCCGCGAAGCTCCGGGTTTGACGCGAACCGGGACGACGAATTCGTGACTATCGGTCACCGACGCAGCGCGACGAGGAGCCGGGTAGCGGCGGCGCATCGGCTACACGGAGTGAACCCGAGGTCGATGGCGCGGGCGGCCGGGATCGGGACGGCGGTTCGGCCGTCGAGCTGGGGGCAGCCGTCGAGGTGGTAGCGGGGGCGTCCGTCGACGACGAGGACGTCTTCGTCCGCGGTGGCGAGCTTCTTCTTCTCGGAGGAGAGGAGGAGCTCGGGGGCGGGTTCCGGGTCGGTGTCGTCGCCGGTGGGCGAGGGCAGGGGGCCGGTGTGGCCGGCTGGTGACGAGGTGGTTCCCCTGAGCGGGGCGGCCTCTTGCGAAGGCGCTGCCTCGCGAGGAGACGCGGCCTCACGCGGAGGCGAGGCCTCACGCGGAGGCGCGGACTCGCGAGGAGGCGCGGCCTGGCGCGATGGCGCGGACTCGCGCGACGGCGCGGACTCGCGCGATGGGGTCGACTCGCGCGGAGGCGTGGTCTCACGCGACGGCGTGGATTCACGCGGTGGGGTGGCTTCGCGTGGTGAGGTGGCTTCGCGTGGAGGGGCGGCCTCTCGTGGAGGGGCGGCCTCTCGAGGCGAGGTGGCCTCGCGGGGTGGGGCGGTGTCTCGCGGGTTGGCAGTGGGGCGGGAAGGCTGATCCGGCTGGCCGGCGGCCTTCTGGGCGCGGCGGTCGGCCAGAGAGATCGGCTCGGTGACCGGCTCGGAGTCTGCACTGAAGGCCTCACCGCGGGGCTCGGCCGGGCGCTGCTCGGCGAACCAGCCCGACTCGGCCCCACGCTGCTCGTCCGCCCGACCGCCGGACGCCCGGCCGCCGGACGCCCGGCCGCTGGAAGCCCGGCCGCTGGAAGCCTGTTCGTCGGACGACCAAGCGTCCGAGGGGCGCGTGTCCGAGGATCGGGCGCCCGTAGGGCGGGACTGATCGGTCGACCAGGGCGAGTCGGCGGGTCGGCGCGGCTCTCCGACACTGCGGTCACCACGACCGGACCCACCACGGCCGGCTTCACCACGACCGGACTCGCCACGACCGGACTCACCGCGACCGGACTCACCGCGACCGTGCTCGCGGTCGGAGGGGGTCGGCGGGTCGGTGTCCGGGGGATCCTCGACGCGGGTCGAGCTCACGACCAGAACGGGCGCGCCGTCGAGTCGGATCGTCATGTCCGAGGACTCGGCGTCGATCACCGGGTCGTCGGCGTCCGAGACGTTCGTGGAGGTCGAGTTCGCCGACGTCGGGTTCACGACCTCGGCGATGATGTCCGCGTCGGTGACGATGACGGTCTCGGCGTCGGCGAGATCCGGGTCCATCGGCTCCGACTGCACTCGGCGGGGGTCGTCGCCCGGCCGCTGGCGGGGTGTCTGGCGGCTCGGATCCGGCCGGCCGGTCTCGAACCGGCTCCCGTCCGCGCGTGTGCCGGGGCGACCGCTCCCGAGCCGGTCCCCGTCGGTACGCCCGCCACCGGGACGGTCCCCGGTGGTACGACCGCTCCCGGGCCGATCCGTGTCGGTACGCCCCATCCCGGGACGGTCCCCGGTGGTACGGCTGCCGGTTGGACGGTCGGCCGGACCCCGGACAGATTCGCTGCGGATGCCCTCCGGCCAATCGTTGTCGTATTCCCGCCCGCCCGCTCGGGCGCCGCCGGACCGGCCACCGTCAGGGCGGCCGCCGGCGCGCGCTCCCTCCGGCCGACCGGACTCCGGCCGGCCGTAGGCGGAACGATCGGACTGTGCGTCACCGTAGGCGGAACGGTCGGACTGCGAGTCGCCGTAGCTCGGGCGATCGGCGTACTCGGCCCGGCCGGCCTGCTCAGCGCGGCCCGCGCTCTCCGACCGGCCCCCGTACTCGGCCCGGCCGGCCTGTTCAGCGCGCCCCGCGCTCTCCGACCGGCCCCCGTACTCGGCCCGGCCGGCCTGAGCCTGCTCCGCGCGCGCAGCCTGCTCCGCGCGAGAGGCCTGCTCCGCGCGAGATGTGCCCTCCGACCGACTCGCGTGCTCGCCGCGCGAAGCGTTCTCGGACCGACCGGCGTACTCGCCGTGCTCCGGACTCCCCGAGCGACCAGCGGACTCGACCCGCGCCCCTTCGGCGCGCCCGGCGAACTCGGCCCGGCGCGAATCCGCCTCGGCCCGGCGCGGGTCCGCGTCCGGACGGCGCGAATCCGCCTCGGCCCGGCGCGAATCCGCGTCCGGACGGCGCGGGTCCGGGGACTGGCCGTAGCGCGGATCGGCGGGCCGAGCGGCCGCGTATCCCTCGGCCGGCCGCTGCTGCGGCGGACGCTGCGACGACGGATACTGCCCCCCGGCCTGGAACTGAGCCGCCTGGGCGGGCTGGGAACGGCCCGGCGCTCCCCATGGCTCGCCCGAAGTCGGGCGAACCCCGCCCGGCTCCGCGCGAACCCCGCCCGGCTCCGCGCGAATCCCTCCCGGCTCCGGGCGGACCCCGCCCGGCTGGGCGGACGGACGCGGCGGACCGGAAGACGTCCCGGGCGGACGGCCGGGACTGGCTTGAGCAGCCGCCGGGCGCGCCGCACCCGGTCGCGCGCCCGCCGGCTGCGCTGAGGGTGGAGCAGAAGAAGGTTGGCCACTCGCCGGCCGATGCGAGGTCCCCGACGGCCCCGACGGCCCCGACGGCCCCGCCGGCCCTGTCGATCCCAACGGCCCCGACGACCCTGACGATCCCGACGACCGTCCAGGACCGTCCTGCGCAGCCGCCGGCCGCACCCCAGGCTGCCCGTACCCAGGCTGCCCGTACCCGGGCTGCCCGGTTCCCGGCTGCCCATATCCAGGCTGCCCGTACCCCGGCCGCCCGAAGTCCGGCTGCGCCGAACCCGAACGACCGAAATCTCCGCCGGGACGAGCCTCGTACTCGGTCCGAGCGCCGTCCGGCCGACCGCCCTCCGGCCGACCGGAATCCCGGCGAGAGGCACCCGAACTCGGCCGCGACCCCGCCGCCGAGACCGGCGAACCCGCCGGCCGGAACGGCTCCTGCCGATACTCCGGCGCCCGATACTCGGCGTCCCGATACTCCGCGTCCCGCCGATACGGCTGATCGTCGGGACGCGGAGCCTGCTCCGCGGACTCCCCGACGGCCATGAGCCGCTCCGCCTTCACGCGTAACAGCGCAGGCTGCTCCGACGGCTCCGGTTCGACGGTCTCACCGCTAGCGGCCGAGGCGGCGCGGGCGCGTTGCCGGCGGATGCCGAACGCCAGGAACACGCCCGCGACCAGGCAGGTAGCGATGGACCCCAGAACGAAGCCGTCATTCGTCTGCACGACTCCCGCACCCAGAAGCACGGCAGACGCGCACACGAAGAGAAGGCTGACGACGATCACGGCGCAGCGAAACCTCGGCCCATGACGCGGCCCAGGTCAGCGACCGTGGGTGTCGGCGACGTCTCCGGACCGGGGCAACCCGGCGTGCGGACCGCCGAACGCACCGGACAGACTGGACGTACCGACGCCTTCACGGTTGATCTCCGCCTCGGTCGCCTGGCCCCGGGCCTCGAGGTCACGCAGCTGGCTCTCCAGGTACGCCTTGAGCCGGGTGCGGTACTCGCGCTCGAACGCCTTGAGCTGCTCGATGTGCTTCTGCAGTGCGGTGCGCTTCGCCTCGAGGCCGCCCATTGCCTCCTGGTGACGCTGCCGAGCGTCCCGCTCCAGCGCCTCGGCCTTCGCCCGCGCGTCGCGGGTGAGCTCCTCGGCGTTGGCCCGGGCCTCGGACAGAAGCTTGTCGGCCTCGCGGCGGGCGTCCGCCACGTGGTCGTCGGCCGTGCGCTGCGCGAGCATGAGCACCCGCAGGGCCTTCTCACCCTGGTCGTCGCCGCCGGGAACGGCGGGCAGCGCCGACGAGGTGGCCTGGCTCTGGGCCGCGGCGCTCTGCGCCTGCTGCTGAGCGGCCGCAGCGGCCTGCTTGGCCTGCTGGGTCTCCTGACGGAGACGGTCGACCTGCTGCTTGAGCTCGCCGTTCTCGGCGTGCAGCCGGCGCACGTCCGGGTCGGCCCCGGGCGCCGCGGCAGGCGCCGCCGCCGGACCACCGGTGCGGCCACGCTCGACCTGAGCCTTCAGGTCGTTGTTCTCCTCGATCAGCCGAGCGAGCTCCCGCTCCACCTCGTCGAGGAAGGCGTCGACGTCGTCTTCGTCGTAACCGCGTTTACCGATCGGCGGTTTCTTGAAGACGACGTTATGAACGTCGGCGGGGGTCAGCGGCATCGAAACTCCTCCGGACACGTCGGGGTGGCTGGACGGCGTGCGGTCAGTATGACGTCTCTGACAGCCGTCGGACCACGCTCATGAGGATGGTGACGATCATGAGCAGCAACAGGAAACCGAGGTCGAGGCTAACGCTCCCGATCCTCAGCGGGGGGATCACCCGGCGCAACGCTTTGAGCGGCGGATCTGTGGTGCTGTACACGACCTCGAGAGCGGCGGACGCCGCGCGGCCCGGCCTCCAGCGCCGCGCGAATACAAGCACGTACTCCGCCACAAGTCGCCCGAGAAGTACCAAAAGGAACAGATACAGCAGCAGGTAGGCGAGCTGCCACACGAGCAACACGGAGTACGACGTCCTTAGCTCTGGTTGAAGAATCCGCCCTCGGCGATCCGTGCCTTGTCCTCCGCGGTGACGGTGACATTGGCCGGCGAGAGCAGGAAGACCCGGTTGGTCACGCGCTCGATGCTACCGCGAAGGCCGAAAGTAAGTCCGGCCGCGAAGTCAACCAGTCGCTTAGCATCCGCCTCGTCCATTTCGGTGAGGTTGAGGATCACCGGAATGTGATTGCGGAACTGCTCTCCGATCATCCGCGCTTCGTTGTAGTTCGTCGGGTGAAGCGTGGTGATCCGGTACGACGTCTCGTCAGGCGCGCTCACGTCACTCACCACCGCCCTCTCGTGAAGTGACAGTTGCGGCGCGAGCGCCAGGTTGTCGTGGGTCGGCGGCGCCGGCGTCGCGGGCACCCGGCTAACCGGGCGGCTCGCGGGGCGCTCCAGCCGAGCAGGACGCGCTGCGGGCTCTTCGAACTCGTCCTCATAGGTGTCGAGATCGTCGTCGGCGTAGCGACGGTCACCGAACCGGCCGTCGTCGAAGCGGCGACCTTCATAGCGTCCGTCGTCATACGCGCCGTCCTCGTAGCGCGGGTCGTCCTCGACGAGGCCGAGCCAGACGCCTGCCTTCCGCCATGCACCCATGGAGCGCCCCCTCCTCCTCGTCAGCGACGATCGGTCGAACCGAACCTAAAT
Organism: Cryptosporangium phraense; assembly: GCF_006912135.1. NCBI lineage: Bacteria > Bacillati > Actinomycetota > Actinomycetes > Cryptosporangiales > Cryptosporangiaceae > Cryptosporangium > Cryptosporangium phraense. The sequence continues at coordinate 18,583 of NZ_VIRS01000023.1, forward strand.
GACACGCGTGTAATTCCGCATTTTCAAGGCCTCACACTACCGTGTCGGGACACCCGTTTCCCGAGCAAAGCCGATCCGACACGCACATGTGTTGCTCCGTGTCGCACAGCCGACTCGAGGTCCCCGCTCATTCCGGCCGATATCCAGGTCGCGCCCGGGTGTGTCGCGACGAGGTCGGCCGAGAATTCGGCCAGCCGGGCGAAGGCGCGGTCGGGGTTCCCGCCTAACGGCGCGACCGCCATCAGACCGGACAGCCGCAGCGCCTCGTGTGCGGAGACCTCGTCCGCCAGTGCGGCCACTCCGGACGGAGCGACCCCACCGCGTCCTTCGGACGCACCCTCCTCCAGGTCGACCTGGAGCAGGACGTCGAGCGTCCCCTCGCGGTACTTGGCCGACGCCGAAGCCAACGCCGACGCCAACTCCGGACGGTCGACGCTGTGGACGACGTCCGCGTACCGGACGACCGACTTCGCCTTGTTCCGCTGGAGCTGCCCGACGAAGTGCCACCGCACGTCGAGATCGGTCAGTTCGGCGTGCTTGGCCCGGGCTTCCTGGTCTTTGTTCTCGGCGACGTCGGACACCCCGAGCGAGGCCAGCGCCGCGACATCCGACGCCGGCCACGTCTTGGTGACCGCGATCAGCGTGACGTCGGCCGGGTCGCGCCCGGCCTCCGCACACGCCGACGCGATCCGTCCGCGCACGTCGGCCAGCCCTGCCTCGAGTTCGGCGAGCCGGGCGTCCGGCGTCGTCACGCCCCGTTCTTGAGGAAGTCGGGGACGTCGACGTCGTCGAAGATCACACGCTTGGGCGCCGGGGCCGGCGGCTGCGGAGCCGGCGGCTGCGGCGCGGGCGCCGCCGACACCGGCTGGTTGGCCGGCTGACGCGGCGCATAGCCCGACTGGTCGGAGTACCGCTGCTGGTGCTGCTCCGCGTAGGACACCCGGCTGGTCGCCGCCCGGTAGGCCGGCGCGCCGCTGTCGAACCCGGCCGCGATGACCGTGACCCGGACCTCGTCGCCGAGCGCGTCGTCGATGACGGTTCCGAAGATGATGTTCGCGTCCTGGTGGGCCGCGTCCGCGACCAGCGAGGCAGCCTCGTTGATCTCGAACAGCCCCAGGTCGGAACCACCGGCGATCGAGAGCAGCACGCCGTGCGCACCCTCCATGCTGGCCTCCAGCAGCGGGCTGGAGATCGCGGCCTCGGCCGCCTCGACGGCCCGGTTCTCGCCGCGCGCCGAGCCGATACCCATCAACGCCGAGCCGGCCCCGCTCATCACCGACTTCACGTCGGCGAAGTCCAGGTTGATCAGACCCGGCGTGGTGATCAGGTCGGTGATGCCCTGAACACCCTGCAGCAGGACCTGGTCGGCCATCTTGAACGCGTCCATCATGCTGATGTCGCGGTCGCCCAGCGAGAGCAGCCGGTCGTTCGGGATGACGATCAGCGTGTCGCACTCGTTGCGCAGATCGTCTATGCCCGACTCGGCCTGTACGGCGCGGCGGCGGCCCTCGAACGCGAACGGGCGCGTCACGACGCCGATCGTCAGCGCGCCGAGCTTGCGGGCGATGCTGGCGACGACCGGCGCGCCGCCGGTGCCCGTGCCACCGCCCTCGCCGGCGGTGACGAACACCATGTCGGCGCCCTTGAGTACTTCTTCGATCTCGTCCTTGTGGTCTTCCGCGGCTTTGCGGCCGACGTCCGGATTGGCTCCGGCGCCCAGCCCGCGGGTGAGCTCACGGCCGACGTCCAGTTTGACGTCGGCGTCGCTCATCAGCAGCGCCTGCGCATCGGTGTTGATCGCGATGAATTCGACCCCTTTGAGGCCCACCTCGATCATCCGGTTGACGGCGTTGACGCCACCGCCGCCGATGCCGACGACCTTGATGACCGCCAGGTAGTTGTGCGGAGGTGTCATCGGTGTGCCTTCCTAGTGCGCATGGTCCCGTGAGGGCGACCCAGCTTCACGCGGCCGAACTCTCACCCTCTAGTAGAGCGTTACTATTATGTCAAGTGTTGATGTAGTCGGACGGTAGGCGTCGATGCGGGAGTGATTCAAGCAGCCACGCGGGCGTGTCCCGCGTGGATCACGCCGGGCGCCCATAGTCGACCATCAATGCAACATTGTTCCCTACCTGGGATAAATGTCCAAAGTGATCGGCGTTTGCCCCAGTCTCGACCTCCGGACCGGACAAGCTTTTCGCAACCCCTGCGACCGCGCCACCCCGGGGCTCGAGGTTTACCGGACGGTCACGACGTCCGGCGCGCTGACGTCGATCCGCTTACCCGACTCCTCCAGCAGCGCGGTGGCGATCGTCGCTTTGCGAGGGCTGTCGGCCGCGGTCCCCCAGAACACCACCCGGTCGTCGGCCAGACGGACCTCGACCCGCTGCGGCGAGTTCGCCACCACCGCGGTCGCGACCTCGCGCAGCGGCTTGGTGAGCGCGGTCGCGACCGCCAGCGCGGCCCGGGTGGCCGGATCGCCCGCCGACGGCTTCTTCACCTGGATCAGCGGCAGGCCGGCCGGGCGCGCGCTGACCGTCCGGAACGGAAATCCGCTCGCGTCGAGCAGCACGAACTGCTTCCCCCGGGCCGCCACCGCGACCGCCGACCGCTCCGCGATCGAGACCACGACCGTGTTCGGCCAGGCCCGCCGCACCTGCACCGAGGCCACCGCGGGGAGCGCGCCGACGCGCGCCGCGGCCGCCGCCGTGTCCAGTCGCGCCAGCGGCGTCCCGACCGGGATCGCGGCCGCGCGGGCCACCTGCTCCGCGGTGACGGTCCGCTCTCCGCGCACCGAGACGGTCCGGACGCCGAGCAGCGCCGATCCGAGCAGCGCCCAGACCGCCACCGACGCCACGACGACGACGCCCGCCACCAACGCGTAGGGGGCCACCGCACGCAGTCCCCGGCGACCCCGGCGGATCGCCCGTCGCCCACCGGCCCGGGCCGACGTCGTGGCCGCGTCCCGGCGGAGGCGCCATCGACGCGCCGGCCGGTCGGGCTTCACGATGCGGTCCTCCGGAACTCGAGTATCGACAACCGCGACACTCTAGCCGCGACGTACCCACGAGCCCCGGCGCCACGCCGTATCAGGCACTGGTCACCAGCGACGCCCGCAGCAACGCCATCGACCGCACCGCCGACCGCACCTCCTGCAGGATCTGGCTCTCGTCGTTCGTGTACGCCACCCAGTCGATCGACGCCTTCCCGGTGTCGACGCCCACCGTGTCCACTCCACACCCGAACCGCAGCCCGAGCGTCCGGACCGCGTCGGCGTGCTGGAACGGGACGTGCACGTCCGAAGTGGCGATCAGCACACTGTCGTCGGGCGAGAGCCCGACGATCTGCCGGCCCCAGAACGTCAGCGTGTCGGCGGTGTTGGCCCGGCGGACGGACGGCTCCGACGACGGCGCCGCCAGCACCTGGACCGGGACGTCCCCCGACGAGTACCGGCGGATCAGCCAGGCGTCCATCGGCACCTCGTCCCCTGGATCGGACGGGACGCCGTGGGCCTCGTCCACCCCGCTGCCCGGCGGCAGATCGAACGCCAGACGCAGCGCCAGATCCATCGCCGCGTGCTCCGACCGGCACGGGTACCCACCCAGCCGCGCGGCCTGGGCCTTCTCGTCGTCCCTGGTCGGCCGGAAGCTGCCCAGCCCGGCGACGTCACGAACCCGGACGCCCCCGTCGACGATCCGCGCTGCGAACTCGGCCCGGATCACGCAGGTCCGCACGCCCCCGCCGAGCACCAGCAGGTGGGTGTACTCGCCGCGGGCCGGTTCGGCGCGCAGCGACAGCCCCAGCGCGGTGGACGTCGCCCGGATCACCTCGTCGATGTGCGGGGCGAAATCCGGCCGCACGGCCTCCCAGCGCTCTCCGCCCTTCCGCGAGTCCCAGCGTTCCAGCGAGAACGCCTCCAGGAACGTCAGACGCTCGTCCAGCGATCCGTCCGGCAGGGAGCCGCCGAAGGCCCGGACCAGATCATGGAGCGGCTCGGACGCGGTCCAGCGGTCGATGCCGGCCAGGATCGCGTCCGGATCCGGACGCGCGGCCCGCTCGACCGGGAGGGGTACGGGGGCGTAACGCATCGGGGACCTCCGGCTGTACGACTGCCCGGAGCGACGTGCGCTCCGGGCAGTGGGGATCCCCGAGTGGCTACCCAAACGCTCAGCGATCGACGCGTTGCTCTTCGAGGGCGGCCAGGATCTCGGTGCCGAGCATCGAGATCGGCGGCGCGCCCATCGTCACGACGAGGTCGCCCGGCCGGGCCCGGCGCACGACCTCCGGCGCCACCGCCGACCACGACGGCTCGAACACGACGTCCTCGTGCGGCAGCGGCACGGCCCGGGCCAGCGGGGCGCCGCCCTGACCGGGTGCGCGCTCCTCGCCCGGCCCGAAGACCTCCATGACGACGACCTGGTCGGCCATCCCCAGCGACTCGGCGATCTCGTCCTGGAACGCGACCGTGCGGTACATCCGGTAGGGCTGGAACGCGACGATCAGCCGGCCGGTGCCGGCCAGCGTGCGCAGCGTCGAGAGCGCGGCGTTCATCGACGTCGGGTGGTAGGCGTACTCGTCGTACACCCGCACCCCGGCCGCGACGCCCTTGAGCTCGAACCGCCGCCGGACGCCCCGGAACTGGGCCAGCGACTCGACCGCCTTCGCCGGCTCGAGATCGAGCTTCACCGCGGTGACCAGCGCGGCGGCCGAGTTCAGGGCCAGGTGGATACCGGGCACCGGCACGCTCACCGCGCCGAGCTTGGTGCCGTCCAGCTCGGCCACGTACGAGGTCCCGGCGACGTCGCTGGCCTCCTCGGCCAGCCGCAGGTTGGCGTCGACCGAGCGTCCGTAGGTGAAGACGCGGCGGCCGGTCGACCGGGCGTACTCCCCCAACCGGGCCGCGCCGGCGTCGTCGGCGCAGACGACGACGAACCCGGACGGGTCGACGCGGTCGACGAACTCGCGGAACGCGGCCTCGAGCCCGGCCATGTCGCCGTAGGTGTTGAGGTGGTCGGCCTCGAGGTTCGTGATGATCGCCGCGTACGGCGAGTAGAGCAGGAACGAGCGGTCGCTCTCGTCGGCCTCGACGACGAAGTGCGGGCCGGAGCCGTGGTGCGCGCCCACGCCCGCGTCGGCGAACTCGCCGCCGATGAAGAACGACGGGTCGACGCCGCAGTGCTGGAGCACGGTGGTGACCATCGACGTCGTCGTGGTCTTGCCGTTGGTGCCGGCGATCGCGATCACCTGACGGCCGTTCATCGCGGTGACCAGCGCCTCGGCCCGGTGCAGCACGCGCAGCCCGAGCCGGCGGGCCTCGGCCAGCTCGACGTTGTCGGCCGGGATCGCGGTCGAGTACACGACCGTGTCGACGCCGGCCAGGTTCTCGGCCGCCTGTCCGAGGTGGATCGTCGCGCCGAGCGCCCGCAGCGAGTCCAGCGCCGGCCACTCCTTGATGTCGCTGCCGCTGACCGGGATGCCGCGGGTGAGCAGCAGCCGGGCCACACCGAGCATGCCGACGCCCCCGATGCCGATCACGTGCACGCGGCCCAGATCCTCGGCCGCCAGCTTCGACAGGTCCTGCTGGGTCACGCCTGCTCCTCCGCCCGCTGGTTCTCCCGTACCGCCTGGTAGACCAGGGCCAGCAGCGCCTCGTCACCATCCCGGCGACCGTATCCGGCGGCGGCGCGCCCCATGGCGGCTATCCGGTCGGGTTCACCCAACAGCGGTATCACGTTCTCCTCCAGCCAGGACGCGGACAGCTCCGAGTCCTCCACCAGCAGACCGCCACCGGCCCGGGTCACCGGCAGCGCGTTGCGTCGCTGCTCGCCGTTGCCGTGCGGGTACGGGACGTAGACGGCGGGGAGCCCGACCGCAGCCACCTCGGCGCAGGTCAGTGCTCCACCACGGCAGAGGATCAGGTCGGCCGCCGCGTACCCGAGGTCCATCCGGTCGAGGAACGGCAGCGTCACGTACTTCGTACCGGTCGGCTCGGGCATGATGTCGAGGGTGTTGCGGGCCCCGATGACGTGCAACACCTGGATGTTTGCCGCACCCAGGGCCTTCGCCGCGGCGGTGACGGCCAGGTTGATCGAGCGGGCCCCCTGCGAGCCGCCGGTGACGAACAGCACCGGCTTGTCCTGGTCGAGCCCGAAGTGCTCGCGGGCCGCGGCCCGGGTGGCCGCGCGGTCGAGCGTCGAGATGTTCCGGCGCAGCGGCACGCCGACGACCGTGCCGTTCCGCAGCGTCACGTGCTCACCGCCGAGACCGACGAACGGCGTGAAACGCGCGCCGACCTTGTTCGCGATGCCGGCCGGGTCGTTCACCTCGTGGACGACGGCCGGGAGCTTCTTCTTGCGGGCCGCCAGGTAGGCCGGCAGCGCCACGTAGCCGCCGAACCCGACGACCACCTCGGCGTCGACCTTCTCCAGCACCTCGGCCACCGCGTTGACGCTGCGCCGGATCCGGCCGGGCGTCCGGGCCAGATCGGCGTTGGGACGCCGGGGCAGCGGGTAGGCCGGGACCAGCTCGAGATCCCAGCCCCGGGCCGGGATGATCTCGGTCTCCAGGCCCTTCGGGGTGCCGAGGCAGGTGATGCGGGCGTCCGGGTGGTACCGGCGGATGCACTCGGCCAGCGCCAACGCCGGCTCGATGTGTCCGCCCGTCCCGCCACCGGCGAGGACGACCGAGCGCAACACGGTCACCGACGACCTCCTGTCCGTGTTCGGTGAGTGGGCCTGCCTAAGGGGCGCCCGGCCCGCCCAGACCGTAACGCCTGCCGGGAACGGCCGGGCAGCTCGGGCAGCGGGATCCCCGCCCACCGCATCCACCAGGGACGGCCGCGGGCGTGGAGGGCGAGCACGGCTTCGGGCTCGTGCCGGGCGAAGCTGGCCAGCATGCCGACGACGAACATGGTGAGCACGAGCGAGCTACCGCCCGCCGAGATCAGCGGCAGCGGGACGCCGGTGATCGGCAGCAGTCCCACGACGCCCCCCATGTTGACGAGAGCCTGTCCGGCCAGCCAGACCGTACCGGCGGCGGCAACGAGCCGGCGGAAGGGGTCGTCCACCCGGGTCGCGACCCGGATCCCGGCGTAGGTCAGGGCCCCGAACAGCACCACGACGACGAGACACCCGAGGACGCCGAGCTCCTCGCCGATGATCGCGAAGATGAAGTCGTTGTGGGCCTCGGGGAGCCCGCCCCACTTCTCCCGGCTCTGGCCCAGCCCGAGGCCGAACCAGCCGCCGGTACCGAGCGAGTAGAACCCGCGCACGACCTGGTAGCCGGCCTGGTCCTGATGGGCGAACGGGTCGGTGAAGCTGGTCAGCCGGGAGATCCGCTCCGGGTTGCCGGCGATCAGCGGTACCAGCCCGACGACCGCGATCGCGCCGAGCGTCGCGAACACCCGGAACCGGACGCCGGCCGTCCAGAGCAGCGCGATCAGGATGAACAGCAGCAGGACCATGCCGCCGAAGTCCTCGATGCCGACCAGCCCGAACAGCACGACCGAGACGACCAGCAGCGGCACGGCCAGGTGACGCCACTCGGTCAGCAGCGGACGCTTGCGCACCAGCACGGCCGAGCCCCACAGCACCAGCGCGAGCTTGGCCACCTCCACCGGCTGGATCTGGATCGGGCCGATCGCCAGCCACAGCTTGGCGTCGTTGACCTCTTTGCCGAGGAACGGCAGCAGCAGGAGCAGGATCACCGCGAGCACGACGAGCGGCCAGCCGAGCATCGGCCAGACCCGCATCGGCAGGCGCAGCGCGAGCCAGAACGCCGGGATGCCCAGCACCGCGAACGTCAGCTGCTTGATGAAGATCGTGAACGCCGAGCCGGAGGTCGCGTAGGAGTCGATGCTCGACGCGGAGAGCACCATGATCAGGCCGAGACCGAGCAGCAGCCCGGAGCTGGCCAGCAGGAGGTAGTACGAGGCCATCGGACGGCGCAGCAGCCCGCTGACGGCCTCGCGGGGCCGCACCGGCGGGCGGTGCGGCCCGGCAGGCGCGTCGGGCTCGATCCTTGCGGCCGTCATGCGTTCATAGTCGGGCCTGGGTGGCCCGATCTGCAGTACCGCTCCCGCGTGTCACCGCAGCGACTCGACCGCGGCGGCGAACGCGTCGCCGCGGTCGGCGTAGTCCTGGAACATGTCCCGCGAGTCCGCCGCCGGCGCCAGCAGCACGGTCGGCTCCGCCTCGCCGCCGCCGACGGCCCGGCCCGCCGCGGAGGCGGCCGCGCGGACGGCGGCCGTCATCACGTCCGCGGCGTACTCCGCTTTGCTCCGTCCGGCCGACGGCACCCGGACCTCGTCCTCCGGTCCGTCGCCCACCCGCACCACCGGGACGTCCGGCGCGAACTTGCGGATCGCGATCGCCAGCGCGTCCCGGTCGCGCCCGAGCAGCACGGCCGCCCCGAGCACGTCGGCGACGGTCTCGACCAGCGGATCCGGGTCGATCTTGAGCATCCCACCGGCGATCCAGGTCACCCGGTCGTACGCCCGCAGCGCCGCGACCGTCGCGTGCGGGTTCGTCGCCTTGCTGTCGTCGACGTACCGGACCCCGTCGACCACGCCCAGGTCACGTGACCGGTGCGCGGCCGGCGTGTAGCTCTGCAGGCCCGCCGCGACCGCGTCCGGCGCGACCCCGTAGGCCCGGGCCAGCGCGGCCGCGGCCAGCGCGTTGGCCACGTTGTGCGGCCCCACCGGCCGGACGTCGGACACGTGCGCGAGCACCACCGAGTGCCCGAACGCCCGGTCGACCAGCACGTCGCCCACCACGCCGAGCTCCCCCGGCTCGGGCGGCCCGAGCCGGAACCCGACCTTGCGCCCGGCCGCACCGGCCAGCATCGCCGCGACCCGCGGGTCGTCCAGGTTGCCGATCGCGATCGTCTCCGGCGATGTCCAGAGCTTGGCCTTGGCCGCCGCGTACGGGTCGAACCCGCCGTGCCAGTCCAGGTGGTCCTCGGCCAGGTTGAGCACGGCCCCGGCCAGCGGCGCCAGCGTCGACGACCACTCCAACTGGAAGCTCGAGAGCTCGACCGCGACCGCGTCGTAGACGTCGTCGCCGAGCACGACGTCGATCAGGTTGCGGGTGCCGATGTTCCCGGCCGCGACCGTCCGCAGGTTCGCCGCGGCCAGCATCCCGGCCAGCATCAGCGTCGTCGTCGTCTTGCCGTTGGTGCCGGTGACCGCGAGCCAGGGAGCGGCCGACGGCGGCCGGACCCGCCAGGCCAGCTCCGGCTCGCTGAACACCTCGAGGCCGGCCGCCCGGGCCGAGCCCAGCAGCGGGTCCGACGGCGGCCACCCCGGCGACGTCACGACGACGTCGATACCGGGCGGCAGGTCGTCGGAAGAATCGAGGAGGACCGTCGCACCGGCCGCACGCAGCGCGGGCAGCCGGCCGGAGTCCTCCAGCCACTTGTTGGCCGCGCCCCAGTTCGACGTCTTCGACCGCTCGAACACGACGACCTCGGCCCCGAGCCGGGCCAGCGCGGGCACCACCGAGTCGGACGTGACGCCGACGCCGGTGACCAGCACCCGCTTACCCCGGAAATTCACTTCAACGCGCCCAGATAGTCGGCGAAGAAGACGCCGAGCCCGGCCGCCACGAAGAACCCGGCGATGATCCAGAATCTGACGACGATCGTGGTTTCCTGCCAGCCGGCCAGCTCGAAGTGATGTTGCAGCGGGGCCATTCGGAACACCCGTTTACCGGTGCTGCGGAACGAGATGATCTGGATGACGACCGACATCGTCACGATCACGAACAGGCCGCCCAGGATCAGCAGAAGCAGCGTCGTCCGGGTGGTGAGGGCGAGGCCCGCGATCAGGCCACCGATGCCGAGCGCGCCGGTGTCGCCCATGAACAGCCGGGCCGGGGGTGCGTTCCACCAGAGGAACCCGGCCAGCGCGCCGGCCGCCGCGGCCGCGATCAGCGCGGTGTCGAGCGGGTCGCGGACCTCGTAGCAGTAACCGTTCGGCCCCGGGACCTCACCGCAGATGTGCCGGTACTGCCAGAACCCGATCAGGATGTAGCCCAACAGCACCATGATCGACGGCCCGGTCGCCAGCCCGTCCAGGCCGTCGGTGAGGTTCACGCCGTTGGCCGCCGCGATCACGACGAACGCGAAGAACAGCGCAGCGCCGACCTGAGTCAGGTTCGCCCAGTCGAGATCCCGGGTGAACGAGAGCTTCTCGGACGCGATCGTGTACCCCTTCTCGTCCGGCAGGTTCAGCGCCAGGAACGCGAACCCGGCCGCGACGACGGCCTGGCCGATCAGCTTGCCCCGCTTGTTCAGGCCGAGGCTGCGCTTCTTGCGGATCTTGATGAAGTCGTCGAGGAAGCCGACCAGCCCCATGCCGACGAACAGCCCGAGCAGCGTCACCGCGGTCGGGCTGACCCGGCCGTCACCGATCACGATCTGCGCGACGATGTACGCGATCACCGTGGCCAGGATGAAGACGATGCCGCCCATCGTCGGCGTACCGCGCTTGGAGGCGTGGTGCTTCGGCCCCTCCTCGCGGATCTCCTGGCCGAACTTCAGCTGGTGCAGCCAGCGGATCGCGACCGGGGTACCGAAGATCGAGACGACGAAAGCCACGAACGCCGCGGCGAGAACCGACTTCACGCCGGGCCACCCCCGGTCAACGCGTCCACCACTCGATCCAAGCGCGCCGAGCGGGACGCCTTGACCAGCACCACGTCGCCGGGTGCGACCTGCTCGCTGAGCAGCCGTACCGCGGCGTCGACGTCGGGAACGTGCACCGATTCCTCTCCCCAGGACCCTTCGAGCACCGCACCGGCGTGGATGGCGCCGGCTTCGGCGCCCACCACGACCAGCCGGTCGATGTCCAGCCGCACGGCCAGCCGGCCGATCGCGTCGTGCTGTTCGCGGCTGGTCTCGCCCAACTCCCCCATGAACCCGAGCACCGCCCACACTCGGCGACGGCCCTGCGACATGGCTTTCAGCGCCTTCAGCGCGGCCCGGACCGAGTCCGGGTTCGCGTTGTAGCTGTCGTCGACGACCGTCACGCCGTCGGCCCGCTCGGTGACCTCCATCCGGCGCCGGCTCACCGGCACCGCGCCGGCCAGCACCTCGGCCACCTCATCCAGGGTCAGGCCGAGCTCCAGGCCCACGGCGGCCGCGGCCAGACCGTTGCCCACATGGTGCTCGCCGTGCAGCTTCATCGCGACCTTCGCGGTGGCCTCTCCCGCGCGGATCACGAACGCCGGCCGTCCGGCCGCGTCCAGCTCGATGTCGTCGGCCCGGACGTCCGCGTCCGGCGCGACGCCGACCAGCACGACCCTGGCCTTCGTCCGGTCGCGCATCGCGCGCACCCGCGGGTCGTCCGCGTTGAGAACGGCCAGTCCTTCGGACGGCAGCGCCTCGACGAGCTCACCCTTGGCCTGCGCGGTCACCTCGACGGATCCGAACTCGCCGACGTGCGCGGTGCCGACGTTCAGGACGACGCCGATCCGCGGCGGCGCCACCTCGGTGAGCCAGCGGATGTGGCCCACCCCCCGGGCGCTCTTCTCCATCACCAGGTAGCGGGTGTCGCGGTCGGCGCGCAGCGCGGTCCACGGGTGCCCGAGTTCGTTGTTGAACGAGCCCGGCGGGGCCACGGTCGGGCCGAGCCGGCGGGTGACCGCGGCCAGCAGGTCCTTCGTGGACGTCTTCCCGCTGGAGCCGGTGACCCCGATGATCGTCAGGTCGGGCAGCCGGTCGACGACGGCCCGGGCCAGCTTACCCAGCGCGATCAGCGCGTCGTCGACGAGCACCGTCGGGACGTTCAACGGGCGGGTGGCCAGCACCGCGACCGCGCCGGACTCGACCGCGCCCGCGGCGAAGTCGTGGCCGTCGACGCGTTCGCCGGCCAGAGCCACGAACAGGCCGCCCGGCGTCACCGCGCGGGAGTCGTACTCGACCGTGCCGGTGACGACCGTGGCCGGGTCGCAGTTGCGGAGGTCACCGCCGGTCGCGGCCGCGATCTCGGCCAGCGTGAGCGGGATCATGCCCGGGCTCCTTCTGCGCGGGCCGCCAGCGCGGCCGCGAGCACCTCGCGGTCGTCGAACGGGTGCACCACCCCGGCGACCTCCTGTCCCTGCTCGTGTCCCTTGCCCAGTACGGCGACGCAGTCGCCCGGCCCGGCCCGCTCGACCGCGGTCGCGATCGCCGTGGCCCGGTCCCCCACCTCGATCACCTCGGCCCGCTCCGCGGCCGGGACCCGCGCCACGCCGGCCAGCATCGCCGCCCGGATCGCGGCCGCCTCTTCCGAGCGCGGATTGTCGTCCGTCGCGACGAAGACGTCCGACGCCCAGGCGGCCGCTTCTCCCATGAGCGGACGCTTGCCCGCGTCCCGGTCTCCGCCGCAGCCCAGCACGGCGATGAGCCGTCCGGACGTGACCGGGCGCAGCGCGGCCAGCGCGGCCGCCACCGAGCCCGGGTCGTGCGCGTAGTCCACGATGCCGGTCGGGCCGCTCGGGCCGCCGACCCGTTCCATCCGCCCCGGTACCTGGCCAGCGTGTGCCACCGCGTCGACGGCGGTGGCGGTCTTCACTCCCACGGTGCCCAGGATGGCGATGGCCATCAACGCGTTCTCGACGCTGTACGCCCCGGGCATCGCGACCTGCGCGTTCGTGGTGCCCTCGGGACCGGAGACGGTGAAGTCCTGAACGAACGCGTCCGGTCCGCGCTCGACGACCCGCCAGGCCGCCTCCGGGTCTCCGGCCGCGGACACCGTGACCAGGTCGGTCGTGCCCGCGATCTCGGCGGCCAGGCGACGTCCGGACGCGTCGTCGGTGTTGACCACCGCGCGTCGCGAGCGGCCGTCGAACAACCGGGCCTTGGCCCGGAAGTAGTCCTCGACGTCTTTGTGGAAGTCGAGGTGATCGGCGCCGAGGTTCGTGAACGCGCCGACCGCGAACCGCACGGCGGCGACCCGGTCGAGGGCCAGCGCGTGGCTGGACACCTCCATGACGACGGCGGTCACTCCCCGTTCCCGCGCCACCGCGAGCAATGCCTGCAGATCAGGGGCCTCCGGCGTGGTGCGGGCCGAGTGCAACCGCTCCCCGGCGATCCGGGTCTCGACGGTGCCGAGCAGTGCGGTGGTGTGCCCGGCGGCGCGCAGCCCGGCGTCCACCAGGTACGAGGTCGTCGTCTTGCCGTTCGTCCCGGTGATGCCGATGACGGTGAGCGACGCGCTCGGGTCACGGTAGACGCGGGCGCTGACCGCGCCGAGCACGGCGCGGGGACGGTCGACGACGATCATCGGCAGCCCGGTCTCCCGGGCCAGGTCGACACCGGCCGTGTCGGTGAGGATCGCGACCGCACCGGCCTCGGCCGCGCGGGCCGCGAAGCGGGCGCCGTGCGTGCGCGCGCCCGGGAGCCCGGCGAACAGGTCGCCGGACCGGATCGCGGAGCTGTCGTGGGTCACCCCGGTGACGCGGGCGGAGGCGCTCCCGACGAGGCGGCCACCGGCGATCTCGGCCAGTTCCGGGATCGGAACGGGCGTCTCGAGCGCAGGCCGCGGGACGCTGGCGTTGGACACGGGCACAGACCCTACCGCCGCCCTAGCCGTACAAGGTGATCGGTGGGGCCGGGGCGCCCGAGGGTGACACCCCGTAACGACGCAGCGTGAAACCGGCCAGGTCGGAGAACGTGGGTCCGGCGATGGCGCCGCCGACCCCTTCCGGAGTGTGAATGAACACACTGATGACATAGCGTGGGGAATCGGCCGGGACGATGCCGATGAACGAGGTCACGTTCCCGGGCATGTATTTGTTGCCCTCGGCGCGCTTACCGGTGCCGGTCTTGCCCGCGACGATGTAGCCGGGAACGGCGGCGAGCGGCGCGGTGCCCTCCGGGGTGGCGATCGCGCTCATGTCCCGGACGACGGTCTTCGCCGCCTCCTCGCTGACGATCCGCTTGGGCTTCGGGCGGGCGGTCGGCTGCACGGTGCCGTCCGGGGCCACGACGCTCTTGACCAGCTGGGGCTGGACCTTCATCCCGTTGTTGGCCAGCGTCGCGTAGAGCGCGGTCATCTGCAGCGGCGTCGCCGCGACACCGAGTCCGATCGGGATCGAACCGGCCGACGGGCCGCTCCAGTTGGCCGGCGGCTGGACGATGCCGGCCGACTCGCCCGGCAGGCCGATGCGGGTCTTCGTGCCCAGGCCGAACGCGCGCTGGTAGGCGTAGAGGCGGTCGGCGCCGAGCTTGTCGGCGACCATGATCGTGCCGACGTTGCTGGACTGGGCCAGGATGCCCATCAGCGTGTAGTTGGGCGACCCGTGCTTGTGGGTGTCGCGGTAGGTGACCCCGCCCTTCTCGATCGTCTCCGGCAGCGTGAGGATCGAGTCGGGCTTGATCACGCCGGAGTCCAGGCCGCCGGAGATCGTCAGCGCCTTGTGGACCGAGCCCGGCTCGACGATCGCGGTCGTGGCCAGGTCGAGCGTGGAGCCCGGCTTGATCGTCGACGGGTTGGACGCGTCGTAGCTGGGCGAGCTGACCATCGCGCGGATCTCGCCGGTGCGGGCGTCCATGACGATCGCCGAGCCGCTCCAGGCCTTGGTGGCCTTGAGCCGTTCGGTGAGCAGCTTGTTGGCCTGGTACTGGAGGTCGCGGTCGAGCGTGAGGACGAGGTCGGAGCCGGCCTTGGCCGGGACGGTCTTGTGGTAGCCGTCGGGGATCTCCTGGCCGCCGGTGCCCTCGTCGTAGACGCGTTCGCCATTGACGCCCTGGAGGGTGCCGTTGAAGCCGGATTCGAGGCCGGCCAGGCCGGTGCCGTCGGTGCCGGTGTAGCCGATGACGTTGGCCGCGAACTGGCCGCCGGGGACCTCGCGGACCTGGTCGTCCTGCACGATCAGGCCGGGGATCTTCTTCGTCCTGGCCAGCGCGCTGACCGCGTCGCCGACCGCCAGCGAGACCTTCTTCTTCAGGATCACGTAGCGGTTGGGGGTGCCGTCGGCGTGTTTGTCGTGGGAGAGCTTCTCCTCGACCGCGGCGACCGGCATCTGGAGCAGCGGGGCCACGGCCGCGGCGACCTCGGACTTGTCGGCGATGTAGCCGGGGTCGGCGGCGATCGTCGCGCCCTGGACGTCGTGGGCCAGCACGTTGCCGTCTCGGTCGAGGATCGCGCCCCGGGGGGCGTAGAGCTCGAGGCTGACCCGGCGGGAGTCGGCGGCGAGGGCGGCGTACTGGGAGCCCTCGGTGGTCTGGATCTGGACGAGACGCCCGCCGACGGCGGCGAACAGCGCGAGCATGACCGCGAGCGAGATGCGGAGGCGCGCGTTCGGGTTGCCGAGTCTCGGGAGGTGGCGGCGGGTTCTTCTGGCTGGTGGGGGTACGGGGGGCATGCGGACGCTCGTCCGCCGCGGCGGCCGGACACCGTCCGATTCCCACGCGGCGGAGCCCCCGCGGCGCGACCGGCCGCCCGGAGCGGCCCCCCGCCGGGCGTGTCCCCGACCGTCGCCACGGCCGACCGCCGCACGGCCGGATCCGCCGCCACGGGACGGGCTGCCGGACGCGCTGCGGCCACCGCCTGGGCGGGCGCCACCGGAACCGCCGCCGGACGCACCGCGGGCGGAACCGCCGCTGCGAGACGAGGCGCCGGACGCGCTGCGGCCCGAGTTCGTGCGCGTTCCGTCGGATGCGCCGCCGGCGGAGCCGTCACCGCGAGATGTGCCGCGGCCGGAGCCCGCGCGTGCACCACCGCGAGACGAGCCGCTGGATGCTGCGCCGCCGCGTGTTCCACCACCACCGCCGGACGTGCCGCGGCCCGATCCGCCGGAGCCGCGAGACCCGCCGGCGGAGGCGCCGGCGGACCCGCTGCGACCGGAGGCGCCAGCCGACGCGGTGCGGGCGGGGGCGCCGGCTGGCGCGCTGCGGGCGGAGCGGGCTTCGCGGGCGCTGCCGCGGGGCCCTTCGCCGGATCCGCCGCCGGGCGTGGACCGGGCGGATCCTCCGGCGCGCGCGCCGGAGCGCGGGCTGCGGCCGGAGCCGCCGTCGGAGCTCCCGCGGGCGCTGCCGGCGGTGCCGGTTCGGGCGGGGCGGGGTTCGGGGGGTGTGGCGCCCTCGCGGACGGTCTTGCCTCGGGGGTGGTACTGCTGAGCGTCGGACAGCGTCTGGCGGCGCGGCCGGAACGGGACGACGTTCTCGTCCCGCGCCCGGCCGCGACCAGCCCGCGACCCCTTCGGTGGCTCTGCCGCCATCACCGGCCAGCCGACGAACTCGGCGAACCGCTGGGCGATCCTCCGGGTGACTCGCCGGGCGACGAGGAAGACCCGGCCGTCGACGGGGTCGGCGTCGGTGACGGCGGCGCGGTGGCCGGCGTCGGAGTCCCGGCCACCTTCCCCTCGGGCAGCTTCACGAACCCGGGGTCACCCGCCGGAACCAGCCCCATCTTCTTGGCCCGCTCCTCGAGCTTCTGCGGCGACTCCTGCCCGTCCAGCGCCTGCTGGAGCCGCTGCTCCTCCTTGTCGAGCTTCTCCTGCCGGGTGTCGAGGTCGTGGATCCGGAACGCGTTCTCGTTGACCGCGGTGTTCAGCAGCACCAGCCCGATCAACCCACCGATAGCCAGCGCCAGCACGAGCACCACGAACGGCGCCCGCGACGACGCGGCCGACCGCCCCGACGGCACCGAGGGCGACGGCGGCACGCTGATCGGAATCGGAGCCCGACGACGGTCCCGCGACCGGCCGCGATCGACGGGACGACCAGGCGCCACCTTGGGCGTGATCGGCCGTCCCTCGCGGACCGCGCCCGGACGCGATCGCACACCGGTACGTGAGCCCGACATCATGTCACCCCGCTCCCAGAACCACTTAGCCGTTCCACTGCCCGGAGCCGCACCGATGCCGCTCTCG
Source organism: Cryptosporangium phraense (assembly GCF_006912135.1). NCBI lineage: Bacteria > Bacillati > Actinomycetota > Actinomycetes > Cryptosporangiales > Cryptosporangiaceae > Cryptosporangium > Cryptosporangium phraense. The sequence continues at coordinate 35,439 of NZ_VIRS01000023.1, forward strand.
GGTTCGCTTCGATCTCGTCCGGACCCGCCGTCTCCGCCCCCCGGGTGAGCAACCGGAACCGCGGCCCGTACTCGGGCAGCGCCACCGGCAGCTCCGGCGGCGTCCGGTCCTGCGTCACGGCCGCGAACGCCTGCTTGACCAGCCGGTCTTCCAGCGACTGATACGACATCACGACGATCCGCCCGCCCGGCCGGACCGCGTCCAGCGCGGCCGGGAGCGCGTTGCGCAACGCGTCGAGCTCGCCGTTCACCTCGATCCGCAACGCCTGGAACGTCCGCTTGGACGGGTTGCCGCCGGTGCGCCGGGCCGGCGCCGGGATCGCGTCCCGCACCAGCTCGACCAGCCGGGCGCTGGACGTCAGCGGGGCCTTCTCCCGCTCCCGGATGATCGCCGCCGCGATCCGGGACGCGAACTTCTCCTCGCCGTACGTCCGCAGGATCCGGGCCAGGTCACCGTGGGAGTACGTGTTGAGCACCTCGGCCGCGGTGATGCCCCGGCTGGTGTCCATCCGCATGTCCAGGGGCGCGTCCCGGGCGTACGAGAAGCCTCGCTCGTCCTCGTCCAATTGCAGGGACGACACCCCGAGGTCGAAAAGAAAACCGTCAACCGAGTCCACATCGGCCTGAACCAAGGCGTCGGCAATTGCGTCGTAGATAGCGTGGACGAACCGGACGCGGCTCGCGTTCGGTCCCAGACGTTCGGCCGCGCGACGCAGAGCGTCCGGATCGCGGTCGATACCGACGACGGTGAGTGAGGGGTGAGCGGCGAGCATCGCCGCGGTGTGGCCGCCGAGGCCGAGCGTGGCGTCGACCACGACGGCGCCGGGGCCGCTGATCGCCGGAGCCAGGAGCTCCAGGCAGCGGTCGAGCAGCACCGGAACGTGGACATCGGAATGGGGGGCGGCTCCGGCGCCGGAAGGGACGTGCGCACACGTCTCCTCATCAGCCGCCATGCCGCCCCCTCGTCGGTGACCCATGCCGCCAGGTCCCCATCCGCTTCGCGTGGCCTGGCGCCGGGGAAGGTGCGCCAGGAGATTCGCCAAGCGGCTGGAGACCTCACGCCACGGGACGTGAACGTCGTCAGAAGATGCCGGGCAGCACCTCCTCTTCCACCTCTGCGAACGCTTCCTCGGAATCGGCGAGGTAGGTGTCCCAGGCCTGCCGATCCCAGATTTCGACCCTCGTGCTGGCCCCGATCACCACGCAGTCCCGGTCGAGACCGGCGTACTCGCGAAGGTGAGCGGGGATCGTGATGCGCCCCTGACGATCAGGAACCTCGTCGTGGGCACTGGCGAAGAACACCCGGCTGTAGGCCCGGGCGGCCTTGTGTGTCATCGGAGCGGCGCGGAGCTGCTCGGCGACCCGGCTGAACTCGGCCATCGGGAAAACGAAAAGGCATCGTTCCTGCCCTTTCGTCACCACCAAACCTCCTGCCAGCTCGTCGCGAAACTTCGCCGGCAGGAAGAGCCGACCTTTCTCGTCCAAGCGAGGCGTGTGCGTGCCGAGAAACACCGCACCCACCACCCCTTGGCCCGGAGCATCCCAGACGCTCCATCACGCCCCACTGTACTCCACTTCCCCCCACCGTCAACGACTCAAACCTGTAGCTGCCGGATATCGGACCGATGTCTTCGCAGGTCAGCCTGGTGGTGCGCAGGTGGGGCGGATTGGCGGGCCCGAGCAGGTTGGCACAGATGAAACGGGCCGGTGCTCCCGACTACGCGGAAACACCGGCCCAGTGGGACGGGAGTTGCAGATGTGAAATTCAGACCACGATCGTCACGATTCGGCCGGGAACGACGATCAGCTTGCGGGGCTCGGCACCGGCCAGGATCGCCGCGACCTTCGGCTCGGCGACCGCCGCGGCCCGCACCGCCGCCTCGTCGGCGTCGGCCGGGACCGTGATGCGACCCCGCACCTTGCCGTTGACCTGAACCGGGTATTCGATCTCGGGCGCGGTCAGCAGGGCCGGGTCCGCGGCCGGGAACGGGTGGTAGGTCAGCGTCTCGCCGTGACCCAGCTTCTCCCACAGCTCCTCGGCCAGGTGCGGCGCGAACGGCGCCACCATCAGCGTCATCGGCTCCACGACCTCGCGCGGGGTGCCGGTGCTGCCGTAGGCCGACGTGACGTGGTTGGTCAGCTCGATCAGCTTGGAGACCGCGGTGTTCGTCCGCAGCCCCTCCAGGTCACCCCGGATGCCGTCGATCGTGCGGTGCAGCAGACGCCGGGTCTCGTCGTCGGCCGGCTCCTCGGTGACCCGCAGCGCGCCCGACTCCTCGTCGACCGCGGTGCGCCACAGCCGCTGCAGGAACCGCATCGAGCCGACGACCGCCCGGGTCTCCCACGGACGGGAAACGTCCAGCGGGCCCATCGACATCTCGTACACGCGGAACGTGTCGGCGCCGTACTCGGCGCACATGTCGTCGGGGGTCACGACGTTCTTCAGCGACTTGCCCATCTTGCCGTACTCGCGGTTCACCGGTTCGCCGTGGAACCGGTAGCCGCCGTCGGCCTCCACGACCTCGTCCGCGGCCACGTAGGTGCCCCGGGCGTCGGTGTAGGCGTAGGCCTGGATGTAGCCCTGGTTGAACAGCCGGCCGAACGGTTCGGACGAACGCAGGTGGCCCAGGTCGAACAGCATCTTGTGCCAGAACCGCGCGTACAGCAGGTGCAGCACCGCGTGCTCCACCCCACCGACGTACAGGTCGACGCCGCCGGCCGGCTTGTCGGCGTCGGGGCCCATCCAGTACTGCTCGTTGGCCGGGCTGACGAACTCGTTCTCGTCGGTCGGGTCCAGGTAGCGCAGCTCGTACCAGCACGAGCCGGCCCACTGCGGCATCGTGTTGGTCTCCCGCCGGTACTGCTTCGGGCCGTCACCCAGGTCCAGCGTGACGTTCACCCAGTCCTCGGCCCGGGCCAGCGGCGGCTCGGGGTCGGTGTTCGCGTCGTCCGGGTCGAACGTCCGCGGCGAGTAGTCGTCGATCTCCGGCAGTTCGACGGCCAGCATGTCGTCGGGCAGCGCGACCGGCAGGCCGTCGGTGTCGTAGACGATCGGGAACGGCTCGCCCCAGTACCGCTGGCGGCTGAACAGCCAGTCGCGCAGCTTGTAGGTGGTCGTCGCCTCGCCGTGGCCGTTCTCGACCAGCCAGTTGATGATCTCGCGCTTGGCGTCGGCGACTCCCAGGCCGTCCAGGAAGCCGGAGTTGATCGCCGGACCGTCGCCGGTGAAGGCCTTGCCGTCGAAGCCGTCGGTCGGCTGCACGGTCCGGACGATCGGCAGGTCGAAGACCTCGGCGAACTCCCAGTCGCGCTCGTCCTGGCCGGGGACGGCCATGATCGCGCCGGTGCCGTAGCCGGTCAGCACGTAGTCGGCGACGAACACCGGGACGCGCTCGCCGTTGACCGGGTTGATCGCGTAGGCGCCGGTGAAGACGCCGGTCTTCTTGCGGGCGTCGGCCGACCGCTCGATATCGGACTTCGCGGCCGCCTGGGCCTGGTAGGCGGCCACCGCGGTCGACGGGTCCTCGGCGGTCTTCCAGGCCGACGGGGTGTCGGCGGGCCACTCGTCGGCGACGATCGCGTCCAGCAGCGGGTGCTCCGGGGCCACGACCAGGTAGGTCGCGCCGAACACGGTGTCGGGCCGGGTCGTGAAGACGCGAATCGGGGCGTTCGGGGCGCTGTGCCGCCGCTTGGGCGCGCCCTCGGCGATGTGGAAGTCGATGTACGCACCGGTCGAGCGGCCGATCCAGTTGCGCTGCATCAGCTTGATCGACTCCGGCCAGTCGACCTCGTCCAGGTCGTCGGCCAGCCGGTCGGCGTACGCGGTGATCCGCATCATCCACTGGCGCAGCCGGCGCTTGAAGACCGGGAAGTTGCCGCGCTCGGACCGGCCGTCGGCGGTGACCTCCTCGTTCGCCAGCACCGTGCCCAGGCCGGGGCACCAGTTGACCGGGGCCTCGGACAGGTAGGCCAGCCGGTGACTGTCGATCAGCTTGCGCTGCTCGATGCGGGACAGCTCGGCCCAGGGCGCGCCGTTGACGACGCGGTGACCGGCTTCGAACTCTTCTTCCAGCTCGGCGATCGGGCGGGCCCTACCGGCCTTCTCGTCGTACCAGGAGTTGTAGATCTGCAGGAAGATCCACTGCGTCCAGCGGTAGAAGGAAATGTCGGTGGTGGCCAGCAGCCGACGGCTGTCGTGGCCGAAGCCCAGCCGGCGCAGCTGCGCGCGGTATCGCTCGATGTTCTCTTCGGTCGTCTTTCGGGGGTGCGTGCCAGTCTGGACCGCGTATTGCTCAGCGGGCAGGCCGAACGCGTCGAAGCCCATCGGGTGCAGGACGTTGAAGCCCAGCATCCGGTGGTAGCGCGCGAAGACGTCGGTACCGATGTAACCCAGCGGGTGGCCGACGTGCAGGCCCGCACCGGAGGGGTACGGGAACATGTCCATCACGTACAGCGGCTTCCCGCCGTCGTTGTGCCAGCCCGGAGTGGGCGCGGCCAGCGGGCCGGAGGGGTTCGGCGAGTGGAACGTGCCTTCGGCCTCCCAGCGGTCCTGCCAGCGCTTCTCGATCGCCGCGGCCAGCGTGGCGGTATAGCGGTGGGCCGGGGCGTCGGCGGGAGTCTGCTCGCTCATCGTGGGATTCCTCGGGGCTTAAAACTGGATAAAAGAACTGCGGGGCCACCACGTGCCGGGTGAACGTCTCAAGACACGAAAAAACCCCTCGCCATGGAGGGGTAGCCGTGCTGATCGGACGTCAGCACGGCCTGGTAAGGAGGAGCGCTCCGGCTCGCATCATGCGCGCATCATACCGCTCCGTAGTGGTGGGCGCCGACTGGGATAACGCCGGTGACAAAACTGCATTAAACGGTATGGAAGTGCAGAGCAATTCCGATCGCCTGGCGGTCGTGACGGATCCTGGAACAATGGTCGCGGGGTGAGCGCCCCTATCAGACGCACGTCCGGAGGGCAGTCGGTGACGACGCACGGCACACTGGAGAACTACGGAGCCCCGGCCGACCTCGGTGGGGTCCGGGTCGTCACCGACCGCATCGTGGCCAACGTGGAGCGGGTGATCGAGGGCAAGACCGCGACGATCACGCTCGCGGTCGCGGTTCTCCTGGCCGAGGGCCACCTCCTGATCGAGGACGTGCCCGGCGTCGGCAAGACCAAGCTGGCCAAGGCGCTCGCGCGGTCGATCGACGGTTCGGTCCGGCGCATCCAGTTCACGCCCGACCTCCTGCCCTCCGACGTCACCGGGGTCAGCATCTACAACCCGGAGAACCGCTCGTTCGAGTTCAAGCCGGGCCCGGTGTTCGCGAACCTGGTCGTCGGCGACGAGATCAACCGGGCCTCGCCGCACGCCCAGTCCGCGCTGCTCGAGTGCATGGAGGAGCGCCAGGTCACGGTCGACGGCGTCACCTACCCGCTGCAGCACCCGTTCATGGTCGTCGCGACGCAGAACCCGACCCAGATGGCCGGCACCTATCCCCTGCCCGAGGCGCAGCGCGACCGGTTCACCGCCCGGCTGGCGATGGGCTATCCCGACCGGCGCTCCGAGCTCGCGATGCTCGACGGCCACGGCGAGGCCGACCCGCTGGACGGCCTGCGCCCGGTCTGCGACGGCAACGAGATCCGCATGCTGATCGACATGGTGCACCGCGTCCACGTCGCCGAGCCGGTGAAGTGGTACGTCATCGACCTGGTGAGCGCGACCCGCAACAACCCCGATCTGCGCCTGGGCGCCAGCCCGCGGGCCAGCCTGCAGCTGCTGCGCACGGCCCGGGCCTTCGCGGCGATCGAGGGCCGCGACTACGTCCTTCCCGACGACATCCAGCGACTGGCCGCGCCCGTGCTCACCCACCGCCTGATCCCGACCGAGGAAGCCGTGTTCAACCGGCGCACCGCCGAGGTCATCCTGGCCGATCTCGTCGCGAGGGTCCCGGTGCCGGACGCGCGGGGCGGGCGTAGGACCCGGTGATCCGGGCCGCTCTCCGGGGGCTCACGACCCGCGGCCGCAGCTTCCTGGCCGCGGCGGCCGCGGCGACACTGTCGGCCTTCGTGCTCGGGGAGCGCGAGCTGCTCCAGGTGGCCGGGCTGCTTGCCGCGCTGCCGATCCTGGCCGTGGTCGCGGTGGCCCGCACCCGGTACCGGCTCTCGTGCACCCGCTCAGTGCATCCCGGCCGCATCCAGGCCGGCACGGCCGCGTCGGTGACGCTCCGGCTGGAGAACCTGTCCCGGGTGCCGACCGGGGTGCTGCTGCTCGAGGAACAGCTGCCGCCCGCCCTCGGTGAGCCGCCGCGGTTCGTTCTCGACCGGCTGTCGAGCCGCCAGTGGAGCAGCGTCGACTACCCGATCCGGGTCGACGTCCGCGGCCGGTACGAGATCGGTCCGCTGACCGTCCGGCTCTCCGACCCCTTCGGGCTCTGCGAGCTGACCCGCTCGTTCACCCGCACCGAGCGGATCGTCGTCACGCCCCAGGTGGCTCCCCTGCAGCCGATCCCGCTGGAGGGCGACCGGTCCGGCAGCTCGGTCAGCCAGCCCCGGTCGACGGCGTCCCGGGGTGAGGACGCGGCGACCACCCGCGAGTACCGACACGGCGACGACTACCGCCGGGTGCACTGGCGGTCGACCGCCCGCACCGGCGAGCTGATGGTCCGGCGGGAGGAGCAGCCGCGCGAGTCGACCGGCACCGTCCTGCTCGACGCCCGGTTCGCCGGCCACCGCGGTACCGGTCCGGCGTCCAGCCTGGAGTGGGCGGTCAGCGCGGCCGCCAGCATCACCTGCCATCTGCTGCGAGCCGGCTTCGACCTGCACCTGGTCACCGACTCCGGGCTCGACCAGTCCCTGTCGTCGGGCGCCGGCGGCGAGAACATCGCGCTCGGGCTGCTGGCCGAGGTCGAGGCGAGCCGGATCCAGTCGCTCGGCATGGCGCTCGAACGCTTCCGGCACGAACGCGACCAGCTCCTCGTCGCCATCGTCGGCCTGCTGACGCCGGAGGAGTGCACGCGGCTGGCCGCGGCCCGCACCGGCGGGACGTCGATCGCGGTGCTGATCGACTCCACCGCGTGGGCGTCGATCCCGTCGGCCGCGAAGGCCGAGGCCGACCGGCGCTACCAGGAGAACATCGGGCGGCTCTCGGCCGCCGGCTGGCGGGTGATGCCGGCCCGGCCGGGCGCCCGGATCAGCAGCCTCTGGGTGCCGTCGGAGCCGACGTCGGGCCCGTCGACCATGCACGTCCCGCCGGCGCCCGGCAACGGGATCCGCTCGAACGGGTTTCACGGAGTGTCCTCATGAATCGTCGGACGTACGTATCGGTGGTCGCCGGGGCGGCGACCGTGCTCGCGGCGACGTCGCTCACCGGCGTCTTCGACGGGATGTCGTGGTTCCCGGTGGTGGCCGGCAGCATCATCGTCGTCACGCTGGCCGGCCTCGGCGCCCGCGCGCTGCGGACGCCGCCGTGGCTGCAACCGGTGGTCGGCGCCGTCGCCGTGCTGCTGTACACGACCGTCGTCTTCGGCCACGACCGGTTCCTGGGTCTCGTCCCCACCCCGGCGACGATCACCGGGTTGCGCGCCGACATCCAGACCGCGTTCGCGGACATCGCCGAGCTGGCCGCCCCGGTGCCCGCCCGGCCGGGGATCCTGCTGCTCACGGTGGCCGGCGTCGGCATCGTCGCGATTCTCGTCGACCTGCTGGCGTCGGTGCTCGGCCGGGCCGCGCTGGCCGGGCTGCCGTTGCTCGGCTTGTACACGGTGCCGGTCGCGGTCGACCGGGAGGGCATCGGCTGGGTGCCGTTCGCGCTGGGCGCGGCCGGGTTCTGCTGGCTGTTGACCGCCGAGCACGGCACGACGATCCGGCGCTGGGGCCGCCCGTTCCGGGCCGGCTCGGCGGCCGAGCCGTCCCGTTCGGGGTCGCTGGTCGCCGGGCGGCTCGCGGTGTTCGGCATCGTCCTGGCCGTGCTCCTGCCGGCCGGGGTGCCCGCGCTCTCCGCGGAGGGGCTGCACTCGCTGTTCAACGGTGGGCTGCCGGGCACCGGCAGCGGCCGGACCGTCACCGCGATCAACCCGGTCACCGAACTGCGCGGCCAGCTGATCCAGGACGACCCGGTCGAGCTGCTCCGGATCCGCTCGAACGACCGTGACCCGTTCTACCTGCGGCTGGCCACGCTCGAGCGGTTCACCGGCAACGGCTGGACGCTGCGCGACATGTCGGCCAAGCCCGAGGCCCGGGTCCGCGAGGGCGTGCCGAACGTCTCCGGCATCAGCGGTGGCACGCCCACCGTCTCGCAGAAGACGACGATCGAGATCACCGGCCTGACCCAGTCCCGCTACCTGCCGCTGTACTCGAACCCGACCGCGGTCGACGTCAAGGGCGACTGGCGGTTCGACCGGGGCTCGGAGGCCGTGTTCAGCACGGTCGACACCACCAAGTCGCTGAAGTACACGTTCGAGTCGCGCCGGGTGCGCTACTCGGCCGAGTTGCTGCGCAACGCCCCGCCGCCGCCGACCGACAGCTCGATCGCCCGTTACACGCAGCTGTCCAACCCCGAGCCGAGCGTCAAGAAGCAGGTCGACCAGCTCATCGCGGGCAAGTCGAACGAGTACGAGCGCGCGGTCGCGCTCAACAACTTCTTCTCGCCCGAGAACGGGTTCGTCTACGACCTGCAGACGCCCGCGGGCACCAGCCAGAGCGCGATCGTCGACTTCCTCGACAAGCGGCGCGGCTACTGCGAGCAGTACGCGTCGGCGATGGCCTACATGGCCCGGGTGGCCGGCCTGCCGGCCCGGGTCGCGATCGGGTTCGGCTACGGCGCGCCCGAGGGCAACTACACGACGATCACCAGCCACGACGCCCACGCCTGGGTCGAGATCTACTTCAGCGGGATCGGTTGGGTGCCGTTCGACCCGACGCCGCCGACCGGCCAGGGCCGCACCGGCAACCTGGCCTGGGTCGACGACAACGCGACCAACCCGGGTGACACGGCCGCGCAGACCGCGCCCGAGGAGCAGCCCGAGGCGGCCGGCCCGTCCCAGGCCGCTCCCGAGCCCGAGGCCAGCGACGACGCCGCGGCCGCGGCGACCGAGCAGGACAAGAACAAGGACAGCGGCCCGACCCTGCTGTCGATCCTCATGACGATCCTGCTCTGGGTGCTGGGTGCGCTGGTGGTCGTCGCGCTGGCCGTGACTCCGGCGCTGGTACGCCGGGCCGTGCGGGCGAAGCGGCTCGCCGCGGTGTCACGTCCGGGTGACCCGTCGGCGGCCGCGCACGCGGCCTGGGACGAGGTCATGGACACGCTCACCGACCTCGATGCGGCCGGGGACGGTGGCGAGACGCCTCGGGGCCTCTCGAAGCGGCTGGGCTCGGACGGTCTGGACGGCCAGGCCCAGGGTGCCCTGACGCTGCTGGCGCACGCCGAGGAGCAGGCCAGGTATGCGCCGAGAATGGGGGCGGTGCCGGGGTTGGCTGATGCGGTGGTGACGGTGCGGGCTGCGTTGCATCAGAAGTCGCCGAGGCGGAGGAGGATTCTGGCGGAGTTGGCGCCGGCGTCGACGCTGGAGAGGGCGGGTTCTGCCGTGCGCTCGATACCGGCCAAGGCCCGCCGAAGCTAGCTGCCACCTGAGCTCGGCGCCCCGACGGCCGCGCGCCCCGGCGCTCGGGCGCCCCGGCGGGCGGGCGCCCCGACGGGCGGGCGCCCCGGCGGGCGGACGCCCCGGCGGTCGGGCGGCTCACGGCCGGAGCAGCTCACGGTCGGGGCAGCTCAGCAGACGGGGCAGCTCAGCACATGGGCAGCTCAGCGGCCCCTCGGCGGCGGCACCCGGCAGCGGAAGTGCGCCGTGAGGGCGCACGACGCTTTGAGCGGCCCGGCGCCGCTCCCCTACCGCGGTGAGTGGGGGCTTCGCGCGACGCGCGGGGGTGCTAGACGGCTCAGCGCGCCGCAGGGCGCCTCAGCACGTGGCGCGGGGTGCCAGGCAGCTCAGCGGTAGCGCGGGCGGCGCAAATGAGCAGACCCCGGCCAGGGGTGCATCGGGGCCGATCGGCGCAACTGGGCGCCCTCGGGTCAGGTAGGTGCGTTTGGGCAAGCTCACCGGTCCGAACGCGTCCGGTCAGATCGAACACGCCACTCGCCTGGCCCCCCGGCCCATCCCCGCCGCCTCAGCCGTCCGGCGGCCCAGCTGACGCCCAGGAGCTCAGCACTCCGGCGGCTAGAGGGCCCGACGCCTGAGCGCCCGCGCTCCGCAGCTCATCCCCCGCCTCACGACCCCAGCCCGACGACCCAGCCCAACGACCGCAGCCCGACGACCACGGCTCCGGCCTCGCGGCGCCCGGCCGGGCGCCGCGAGGCCGGCTCGAAGCGGGGCCACCCGCCCACCCCGCCGGAGCAACCCCCACCCCCGCGCGAACGTGAGCGAGAACACAACAGCCGCCGCCCCTCGGGGCAGCGGCAGATGTGACTCTCGGGGCGCCTGAGCACTCAGCGCGGGGCGGCGCCCTCCGGGAGCCGAAGCTCCCGGCTCACTTCAGCGGTCCTCGTCGGCCCGGCGGCGCCAGCGCTCCTCCAACCGATCGAGCAGCGACGACCGGTGGCCCCGGCTCCGTCCCCGCCCCTTCGGCGGCTCGCTGCCGACGGCGTGCAGCGGTCGCTGATCGCCACGACCGGTGTACAGGTAGGACTGGACCCCGAGCACCGCGGCACCGAACATCACCACGAAGCCGAGGATCCCCAGCAGCGGCACTCCCCCGGGAGCGATCTTGCTGACCAGGCCGAACACCATGATCGCGACACCAGCGAGGAACAGAGCGACCGCGAGCGCACCGCGCCGAACTGCGCGATGCCGAGGGTCGGTCGAGCGAACCTTGTCCGCGAACTTGGGATCGTCCGCGAGCAAGCCGCGCTCGATCTGCTCGAGCAGCCTTTGCTCGTTCTCAGAGAGCGGCACGGCACTCCTCCCCGCTCTTCAGGGCCGCTCCACGGGGGCCGGAGGCCCGGGCATGGGCGACCGCTGTGGAACGGCCGTTGCGGCTATCCGACCATGAGTTTACGAGCGGTCCGCGATGTCGGAAAGACAGACGGCCACGCTCGTAGTCGTGACTCGGACAGGTGTCGGTCGCGAGGTGGCGTTCACTGCTCCGATACCCGTTCACAACTGTCCGTTTCCCTCCGTGGAGCCCTTATTGGGCCCTTTCTGACTTCTTCTTTCCCCGCGTGCCCTGACTTCATCAACGTTCGGCGCGGTCCGAACGTTCGGGCGGACCAGAGCCGCCGGACGAATCGCTCCGCTGCCGAATCGACGCGCGACCGCGTCCACCGCGCGGTCGGCCTCGGTCCACCCGCGATCGGGCTCGTCGAGCGTCGGCTGGCGGGCCACCGCGGCGGCCGGGCCGATGCCCTCGACCCGGACGCCAACGAGACGGATCGGCATCGTGGGCGACAAACCAACGTACAAGCGCCGGGCTGTGTCGTAGATCTCCTGGGTGCCGTCGGTGGGCGACTGGAGCGTGCGGGAGCGGTTCACGGTGGAGAAGTCGCCGAATCGCACCTTGATCACGACGGTTCTCCCCACCTGCCCGGTCGACCGCAAACGGGCCGCCGTCTTCTCCGACAGCCTGAGTAGTTCCCGATTGATCAGATCCGAATCGGCGACGTCCACGTCGAACGTCTCCTCGGCCCCGATCGACTTGTCGGGGGTGCCGACGACCACCCGGCGCGGGTCGCGACCCCAGGCCAGCGCGTGCAGGTGGGCCGCCTGGGCCTCCCCCACCGAGCGGCGCAGCACCGCTAGCGGCAGGGCGGCCAGGTCGCCCACCGTGCGCAGGCCGAGCTTGTCGAGCTGCTCGCCGGTGCGGTCGCCGACGCCCCACAGCGCGCCGACCGGCAGCGGGTGCAGATACTCGAGCACGCCGTCGGCCGGGACGACCGCGAGCCCGTCGGGCTTGCAGCGGGTGGACGCGAGCTTGGCGACGAACTTCGTGGACGCGACGCCCACCGAACACGTGATCTGCTGCTCCTCGGCGACCCGGCGACGGATCAGCCGGCCGATCTCGGCCGGGGAGCCGAGCAGCCGGCGGGCCCCGGCCACGTCGAGGAACGCCTCGTCCAGGCTGAGCGGCTCGACCAGCGGCGTGACGTCACGGAAGATCTGCATCACGGCGGCCGAGACCTCGCCGTAGGCGCCGTGCTCGGGCTGGATGTAGATGGCCTGTGGGCACAGCCGCCGGGCCCGGGACGTCGGCATCGCGCTGCGGACGCCGAACGCGCGGGCCTCGTAGCTGGCCGACGACACCACGCCCCGCGGGCCGGTGCCACCGACCACGACCGGCTTCCCGCGCAGCGACGGATCCCGCCGCACCTCGACCGAGACGAAGAACGCATCCATGTCGACGTGCAGGATCGTGCACCCGGTGTCGTCACCCAGCTCGCCGCCAGGCCCCGAACGCGGCAACGACTGCGACCGTCCCATGCCCGAGAGCCTAGGCCGAACCTCCGACAGAACGGGCCGCCTGCGCCAGCAACAGCGGCACCGTGAGATCTTCCGGAGCCAACGATCCGTGCAGCCCGACCAACCGCGACTCGCGGGGCTCGACCGCGGTGGCGATCAGCGCCGAGCCGGGCCGGGCCGCCGCGACCACGTCCCCGATCCGTCCGAGCACCTCGGGCCGCACGACCGGCCCGAACCACCCGGCCTCGATCGCCTGCTCCCGGGAGAGCACCCAGGCCGCCTCCCCCAGCACGGACGTCCAGGCCGCCAGCACGTCCGACGAAGCCCCGGGCACCGCGTACACGTGCCGGGCCCGGGCCTCGCCGCCCAGTAGCGCTACGCCGTCCCCCAGCGCCGGAACCGCGTCGATGTCGTGTCGCCCGAGCGGGTCGCTCATCCCGTGATCGCCGGTCACGATCAGCAGCGCGTCCGGCGGCAAGGCCCCGGCCAGCCGCTCCACCATCCGGTCGGCGATCGCCAGCTCGTGCCGCCAGGCCGCCGACTCCGACCCGTACACGTGCCCAGCGTGGTCGACCCCGGCGTAGTACGCGATCGTCAGCGACCGCGGCTCCTGGGCCACCGCCGCGGCCGTCGCGGCCACCAGCGGGCCGGGTCCGTCGGCCGACCGGTACTCCGCGCCCCGCCAGACCGCCCGGGTCAGCGGTGAGTTCGAGAACGCCGACGGGCCGGCGTGGAACACCGGCAGCCCGGCCGCCACCGCCTGCTCGGGCACGGTCGGCAGCGGCTGCCAGAGCTCGGGGACCGTCGTCTTGTCCCACTGCAGCAGGTTGAGCAGGGTGCCCCGGTCGGGGTTGCGCACCCGGTAGCCCAGCATCCCGTGCTGCCCGGGCGGCAGGCCGGTGCCGAAGCTCGCCATGCTCGTCGCGGTCGTCGACGGGAACCCCACGGTGAGCGGCGGGGCCCCGTTCAGCGACGCCAGGAACGGGGCATCGCCGGCATGGGACGACAGCAGGGCCGCCCCCAACCCGTCCAGAATGAGAACGCAGATCCGATCGGCGGCGGGAAGCCCCAGAGCGTCGTCCCCAGGAAAGAAGACGCCGAGCGCGCGCACGGCGGCGGGCAGCAGTTCCGCGGCCGAGCGCCGGCCGTAGGCCGGAGGAGCAGGCCGGGTCACCGGCGGGCCAGGACGTGGAGCTGGGTCGCGATGTCGCGGTAGGGCGGACGCTCGGCCATCGCGAGCTCGAGCGCGGTGAGCGCGTCGGCCGCACCAGGCTCAACGTCGACGACGGCGCCGGGGACGAGGTCGGCCAGCACGCGGACGCCGTGCGCGCGCTCGGGCACGAGCCCGGCCTTGGAGATCAGCGCCGACAACCCCTCCAGGTCGTAGCGGCGGGGGTCGAGCTCGCCGTCGAGCGAGTCGCGAGCCGCCGCGAAATGCCCGGCCAGGGCCCTGGCCAGCACCGCAGCCACCCGGTTGGCGACCAGAATGCTGGCGCACCCGCCCGGGCGGAGCACCCCGGCCACCGCGGCCAGCGTGCGGCCCGGGTCGTCGACGACCTCGAGGACGCTGTGGCAGAGGACGACGTCCGCGGTGCCCGGCTCGAGGAGGCCACCGAGGTCGTCGGCGTCGCCCTGGTACGCGGTGATGCGGTCGGCGACGCCCCGCTCGGCGGCGCGGCGGGCCAGCGCGGCCAGCGCGTCGGGGCTCGGGTCGACGACCGTGACCGTGTGCCCGGCCTGCGCCAGCGGCACCGCGAACCCGCCGGTACCGCCGCCGGCGTCGACGACGTGAGCCGGGCCGCGGGTGAGTTCCGCGTCGAGTACGGCCCAGACCACGGCGTTGCGCGGGCTGCGGGGCACGGGGGCCACCCTTCGTCGAGGAGACGCCCAGCCTATTACCGGAAGTTCCGGGACGTACTCGCTACCCGGAGCGGCAGCGGCTCCACGAACTCGGCGGTCACCCCGATCACCCCCTCGACGTTCTGCAGCCGCCCACGGATCAGCAGCGCGGCCGAACCCCGGGCGATCCGGCGGTAGCGGGCCCAGAACCCCTCGGTGCAGACGACGTTGAGCATGCCGGTCTCGTCCTCGAGGTTGATGAACGTGACGCCGCCGGCGGTGGCCGGGCGCTGCCGGTGGGTCACCACGCCTCCGACGAGCACTCTGGTTCCATCCGACATCTCCGGCAGAAAAGAAATCGGCAGCGCTCCCCGGGCGTCCAGAACATCGCGGACGAACTGCGTCGGGTAACTGTCCGGCGAGACGCCCGTCGCCCAGACGTCGGCGACCGCCTCCTCCACCTCCGACATCCCGGGCAGCATCGGCGCCTCCACCCCGACCACGACGCCGGCCAGCCGGTCGGGCCGGCCCTGGGCGACGGCGCCGGCCGCCCACAGGGCGGCCCGGCGGGAGAGCCCGAACCCGTCGAACGCGCCGGCCGTGGCCAGCGCCTCGACCTGGGCCGCGGTCAGCGCGATCCGCTGGGTCAGGTTCGTCATGTCGGTGAACGGGCCGTTCTCCTCCCGCTCGGCGACGAGGCGCTCGGCCAGGTCGTCGCCGATCGTCCGGACCGAGGCGAGGCCGAGCCGGACCGCGTGGTCGAGCCGGGGCGCGGCCCCGGGATCAGGCCAGTCTGAAATGACAGTATTTATACGTTCTAGGGTCGCTTGTGCAACGCTCAGGTTCAGGTCCGGCCCGCGGACCGTGACGCCGTGCCGTCGCGCGTCGGCGACCAGCGACTGCGGCGAGTAGAACCCCATCGGCTGCGACGCGAGCAGCGCCGCACAGAACGCGGCCGGGAAGTACCGCTTGAACCAGGAGCTGTAGAGCACCAGCGCGGCGAAGCTCACCGAGTGGCTCTCCGGGAAACCGAAGTTCGCGAACGCGGCCAGCTGGGCGAAGATCTGGTCGGCGAGCTCGCCGGTGATGCCGTTCGCGGCCATGCCCCGATAGAAGCGATCGCGAAGAGCGGCCATCTTCTCCGGGGAGCGCTTCGAGCCGATCGCCCGGCGCAGCTGGTCGGACTCGGACGCGCTGAACCCGGCGACGTCGACCGCCATCTGCATCAGCTGCTCCTGGAACAGCGGGACGCCGAGCGTCTTGGACAGCGCGTTCTCCAGCAGCGGGTGCGCGTACCGGGGCTTCTCCAGCCCGTTGCGCCGGCGGATGTACGGGTGCACCGACCCGCCCTGGATCGGCCCCGGCCGGATCAGCGCGACCTCGACGACCAGGTCGTAGAACTCGCGCGGCTTCAGCCGGGGCAGCGTCGCCATCTGGGCCCGGCTCTCCACCTGGAACACCCCGACCGAGTCGGCCTCGCAGAGCATCTCGTAGACGGCCTTGTCGTCCAGCGGGATCTTGTGCAGGTCGACGGTGAGGCCGGAGAAGTCGCGGACCATGTCCACGCAGTGGTGCAGCGCGGTCAGCATGCCCAGCCCGAGCAGGTCGAACTTGACCAGGCCGGCGATCGCGCAGTCGTCCTTGTCCCACTGCAGGACCGTGCGGTTCTC
The DNA here is from genome assembly GCF_006912135.1 of Cryptosporangium phraense. NCBI lineage: Bacteria > Bacillati > Actinomycetota > Actinomycetes > Cryptosporangiales > Cryptosporangiaceae > Cryptosporangium > Cryptosporangium phraense. The sequence continues at coordinate 51,382 of NZ_VIRS01000023.1, forward strand.
CATCCGGGCCCACTCCACCGGGCAGACCTCGGTGACCGGCCGGTCGCAGAGCACCATGCCGCCGGAGTGGATGCCCAGGTGACGGGGGAAATGCAGCAGCTGCTCGGCCATCTCGGTGACGTGCTCCGGGATGTCGGCGTCGTCGATCTTCCCCCAGTGTTCGAGCTGCTTGCTCCAGGCGTCCTGCTGGCCGGGTGAGAATCCGAAGGCTTTGGCGACGTCCCGGATCGCCGATTTCGGGCGGTAGCTGATCACGTTCGCGACCTGCGCGGCCCGGCGGCGTCCGTATTTGTCGTAGACGTGCTGGATGACCAGCTCGCGGCGGCCGGACTCGATGTCGAGGTCGATGTCCGGCGGACCCTCCCGCTCCGGGGCCAGGAACCGCTCGAAGAGCAGGCCGTACTTGACCGCGTCGACGTTCGTGATGCCGAGCGCGAAGCAGACCGCGGAGTTCGCGGCCGAGCCGCGGCCCTGGCAGAGGATGTCGTTCTGCTTGCACCAGGTCGTGATCGACTCGACGATCAGGAAGTAGCCGGGGAAGCCCAGCTTCTCGATCACCTCGAGTTCGTGGTCGATCTGGGCGTAGGCGTGCGGGTGTTCCTCGCGGGTGCCGTACCGGTCTCTCGCGCCGATCGCGGTCAAGTGGCGCAACCAGCTCATCTCGGTGTGGCCCGGGCCGACGTCGGAGTCGGGCAGCTTCGGAGCGATCAGCGTCAGGTCGAAGGAGCACTCTTCGGCCAGTGCTGCGGCGTTCGCGACCGCGCCCGGGTAGCGGGCGAATTTTTGCGCCATTTCGGCGCCGGACCGCAGGTGGGCGGTGGCGGCGGCGGGGAGCCAGCCCTCGATCTCGTCCAGGCTGCGCCGGGCGCGCACGGCCGCGAGGGCGGTGGCGAGCTTGCGCCGGGCCGGGGTGGCGTAGTGCACGTTGTTGGTCGCGACGGTTCTTATTTTGTGTTCTGCGGCGAGCTCGGCGAAGGCGTCGTTGCGTTCGGAGTCCAGCGGGTCACCGTGGTCGGTGAGCTCGACGACGACGTTGTCGCGCCCGAAGCGGGTCATCAGGTCCTTGAGGGCTCTTCCCGGGTCTTCGGCTTTCCGGACGGCCCCCTTCCGACAGCCGGTCAGGATCAGCCAGTGTCCGTCGGCCGCCTCGGCCAGTTCGTCGAGGTCGTAGACCGGCCTTCCCTTCTCTTTCCCGCGCAGGTGCGCCTCGCTCATCGCCGAGCAGAGGCGGTGGTAACCCGTGGGGTCGCGGGCCAGCACCAGCAGGTGGTCCCCTTCCGGGTCGGGGACGCCGTTCTGCGGCGTTTTCAGCCCCAGACTCAGCTCGGCGCCGAACACCGTGGCCAGACCGTGGGCCGCGGCGGCCTCGGCGAACCGGACCACCCCGTACATGCCGTCGTGGTCGGTGAGCGCGAGCCCGGTCAGCCCGAGCCGGACCGCCTCCTCGACGAGTTCCTCGGGGTGGCTGGCGCCGTCGAGAAAGCTGAAGTTCGAGTGGCAGTGCAGTTCGGCGTAGGGGGTGGTTACGGGAGGTTTTATGGTTTTCGCGGTGTAGGTTTCCCGCTTGCGGGACCAGGCGGGGGCGTCGCCGCCGTCGGGGATCTCCCCGGACAGCGCGCGCTCCAGCGTCTTCCACGGCAGGACCGGGTTGTCGAAGCCCATCAGTCGTAGATCCCTGCTAGTTGCCAGGTGCCGCTCTCCAGCGCGAGGAGGAACGCGGAGGGCTCAGCGCCGTCGAGAACGACCTGCATCCAGGCGCGACGGCGCGCCTGGACCGGGCTCCACCACCGTTCGTCGGCCGGCCAAGGGCCGGCCCAGGCCACCACGTTCCGGCCCGGGCCGCGGCCCAGGCTCACCGTCGTCGGCAGACCGGTGAGAAAGGCCCGCCCGGTGACGCCTACCGGCTCGCCGTTTTCTCCGAGGACGCTGACCGGAGGCGAATTCGGGGGCACCGTGGCCGGGGCCGGCGGGGGGAGTAGCCCCGGCCACGGTGGTTCGAGGGGCAGCGACGGCTCGCGGGCGTCCCGCCAGGCCACGTACCGGACCCGGCTCTCCGGGTCGCGACCGCCGCCGAGGACCGGCGTCACGACGGCCTCCGGACCGAGCAGGCCCTGTACGCGGGTCAGGGCCCGGTGCGCCCGCTCGTCGTCGGCGCCGGTGTCGCCCCAGAGCCCGAGCTGGGCGCCGCCGTGCTCGACGACGTCCTCGGGGGCCAGCCGGACCCGGGTGACGCCCGCGGTCGGGCGATCTTCGCGGGAGCGGCCGGTGAGCCAGCCGTCGAGCTGCCAGCGGACCCGGTCGGCGATGTCGGCGACCGTGAGGACGCCGTCGTGCCGCCAGGTGCGGCTGAGTTCTTCGCCGTGTTCGGTGGAGGCTTCGATGATCAGGCGCGTGCAAGCCAGGCCGTAGCTCGTGAGCCGCTCGGCGAACTCCTCGGCGAGCGTCCGGGCGACGAAGGCGACCGTGTCGACGCGGTCGGCCGGCGGGTCGATCTCTTTGGAGGCGGACAGGTCGACCGGAGGCAGCCGGGCCACCAGCGGGCGGGGCTCCAGCCCGCGGGCCAGCCGGTGCGCGGCCGCGCCGTCCGGGCCGAACCGGGCCAGGACGTCCTGGGCCGGCAGCGCGGCGAACGCGCCGACCGTGTGGATGCCCAGCCGGCGCATCAGGCTGACCAGCTCGGGGCGGTCGACGACCGCGAGGTCGAGTGGGGCGAGGAACGCCGGCGTCTCGCCGGGCGGGACGATGCCGCCGTGCCGGGCCGCGAGCCCGGCCGCGAAGACGCCCTCGGCCACGCCGACCAGCACTTCGGCGCCGGTGCGTTCGGCGATCGTGTCGACGACGCGCTCGGCGACGTCGGTCTCGGAGCCGAAGTAGCGGGCCGGCCCGCGGACGCGAAATGCGCACAGCCCGGGGCGGATGATCTCGACGCCCGGGGCCAGCTCCTCCACCGCGGCCACTACCGGCTCGAACGCCCGAGCGTCGCGATCGGGGTCGTCGTCGAGCAGGACCAGCTCGGGGCAGAGCGATTGCGCCTCCCGCCGACGCAGGCCACGGCGGACGCCGTCGGCCCGGGCTACCTCGGAGCAGGCGACGACCCGGTTGGCGGCCAGGACCGCGATCGGGAGATGCAGGGAGATGTTGGCGTCGGTGGCCGCCGCCACGACGGGCCAGTCGGGGCACCAGACTGCTGCGACTCGAACGGGGCTATTCATCGCACCTCCTCAGCCCTGGGCCGGCGCCGGCCGGCGCGGCGTCCCCGTATCGCTGCGGGCGCCGCAGGCTGATGCCCCGCGGGCCGCGGGCAGCGCGGGCCGCGAGCTGCGTGAGTTGCGGGGCGCGCGGGCTGCGGACGGCGCGGACCACGGGCAGCGCGGGCCGCGAGCAGCGCGGGTCGCAGGGGCCGCGGGCAGCGCGGGCTGGTCGACGCGGGCGGCGGCGACGCGGTCTGGGGAGACGCGGGCGGCGGGGGTTGCGGGGGCGCGGGCTGATGCAGCGTGGGCTGAGCCGGCGCAGGCTGCAGGGGCGCAGGCTGCGGAGGCGAGGGCTGCGGGGTTGCAGGGACGGGTGCGGCAAGGGCGGGTGACGCAGCCACGGGCGGGGCGGGTGCGGCAGGCGCAGAAGAGGCAGTCACGGACATCGCAGGTATGGCTAGCGCAGGTGGGGACAGCGCAGGCACAGACGGCGCAGGTGGAGCAGGTGTGGGCGCGAACGGCACAGATGCGGGCAGCCTAAGCGGAACAGAGATCGACAAAACGGGCACAGACGAAGCCGCCGCCCCAATCAGAGCAGCCACGGCGGGCAACCCAGGCACCAACGACACAGGCAGCACAGGCGCGGATGGGGCGAAGGTGGGCGGCGCAGGCGCAGCCGCCGCGGGCGCAGCAGGCGGAGGCGCCATGGCCGCCGCAGACAAGGTCACCGCGGGTGGGGACGGGGCGAGCAGGGCCGGCGCGAGCGCGGCCGGCGTGGACGGCGCAGGCACGGACGGCGCAGGCACGCCCAGCGGGGACGGCGCCAGTGCGGATGGCGCGGGGAGAGGGGGTATGGGCGTGGAAGGGACCGTCACGGCCGGCATAGGCGCCTGCGGCACGGGGATGGACAGCACAGACGCGGGCGAAGCCGCCGCAGACTGAACAGCCGCGTCGAGCGGCGCAGACACAGACGGTGCGAGCAGCGCAGACGAGGCCGGGACGGGCGGAGGGGGCGCAAGCGAAGCCGCCGCCGCGGGCGGTATAGCCGCGGGCCGGGTAGCCGCGAGCGGCGCGGGCACAGTCGGCGCGGGCACAGTCGGCGCGGGGAGAGCCGGCGCGGGCACAGTCGGCGCGGGGAGAGCACGTGTGGGCGCGGGCGGGGTCGCCACGGCCGACGTGGACGCGGGCTGCGCGGGGGTGGACAGCGCGGGCGTGGGCGAAGCTGCCGCCGCAGGCTGAGCAGCCCCCGCGAGCGGCGCGCGCTCAGACGGCGCAGGCAGCGCAGGCGCGAGCAGCGCAGACGCGAGCAGCGCAGACGCGAGCAGCGCAGGCGCGAGCAGAACCGGCGCGAGCAGAACCGGCGCGAGCGGGGCAGGCGCGAGCGGGGCAAATGTGGGTGCGCCCCGGTGCGCAGAGGCCGTTACCGCAGTGCACCAGGCAGGCGCGTTCATTGAGGGCGCGCCGATTGGCGGGAAATCGGCGTCTCGGGGGCGCTGGGGAGGCCGATTTCCCGGCAATCTGCGTAGGCCCGCGTTCATCCCGCCTCCGGGGCCGCCGCCGGTAGGGGCGCGGCCGGCAGCTCGGGGTCGGGCACGAGGGTGGGCACCATCGGACGGATTCGCACCGCGGGCGCGCGATCCGCCACCCCCGCAGACCGCCCCGCCACCGCTGCGGATCGCCCAGAGGCCGCCGCAGACCGCCCCGCCACCGCGGGCCGCCCCGCCCCCGCAGACCGCCCCGCCCCCGCAGACCGCCCCGCCCCCGCAGACCGCCCCGCCCCCGCAGACCGCCCCGCCACCGCGGGCCGCCCCGCCGCCGCAGACCGTCCCGCCGCCGCAGACCGCCCCGCCGCCGCGGATCGGCCCACCACTACGGGCCGTCCCGCCGCCGCAGGCAGCCCCACCACCGCCGGTCTTCCCACCGCCGCGGGACGCTCGGCCGCGGGCACAGAGCGCTCCGCAGCCACAGGCACAGGCACCGGCACCGGCACCGGCACAAGACGCCGATCCGGCATCGGAACCGCCGCGATGCCTCCGCCCTCAGCGGGCAGGAACACCGTCACCTCGCGCGGCCTGGCCGCGCTCCCCCGGCCCTCGGCGACGACGCTGACCCGGCGCTGCCGGAGCCTCCCGTCGCCGCGTCCAACCCCGTCCCAGACCGCGTCGGTCAGCGAGAGCCGCAGCTCGGCCGCGGGCCACGTACCCACCCCCATCAGCACCGAACCGCGCTGCCTGGCCCGGGCGACCAGCCGCCGGACCTCGGCCAACCCGAGCGCCGCCGGGTTGCCGACGACCACTACGTCGAAGCCGTCCAGGAGCGCCCCGACCACTCCGGCCGAGTCCGGGCCCGGGTCGCGCACCAGCGCGAGCCGCTCGACCGGCACCCCGGCCTCGGCCGCGGCCACCACTCCGAACGACGGCAGGCCGACGACCGCGCACCAGGAGCCGGCCGCCGACGCCTCGGCCAGCAGGGCGACGAGCAGGCTCGTCGAGCCGGCGACGGCCAGGGCCGAGCCGCGCTGCAGGCCTCCGGACGGGAACAGCGACGCCAGCGGCGCCGGTACCGGCAACAGGTCGGTGACCTGGTGCTTCTCCGTGAAAGTGGTCCCTGCCCGCACGGTCTCGGCCAACGCGGCCCAGGTAGCCGCTTTCGCGCTCACCTGACCGCACCCCACACCGCGCCCACCGCGCCCACCGCGCCCACCGCGCTCCCCCGATCGTCTCCGCCCTGCGTCGCCCGGAACCGGCGAAACCGGTGAAACCCCTCAGCCGGCTCGGGGAGCGTCCGCCGGGAGCTCGGCCGGCAGACCGAGCGTCGTCTCGATGAGCGTGCAGAACCGCTCCGCGTCGCGGAGCAGGTCGTCGGCCTCGCGGGTCGTGACCGCGCGGGGCAGGCCGGCCTCGGCCGCGGCCCGCTTCACCGCGGCGGTCGCGAAGAACGCGGCCCACTCCCCCAGCTCGGGAGCGACCTGGGTGAGCAGCACCCAGACGCTGGCCGGCCGCGACCGCGGCCGGCGGGTGCCGGGCGGCAGCGGACGAGCGCGGACCGCGAGCACCGCGGCCGCCGCACGCAGCGCGGCCAGGTGCGCGGTGGCGTACCGGGGACCGGCCGCCCTGGTGACCGCGGCCTCCCCCAGCCCGTGCCGGGCCAGCGCCAGCAGCTCCCGCGGGGTGCGGTGCGGCAACGCCGACGCGGGGATGCCGACCGGCGTCCCCCGGGACGTGTCGCCGACGGCCGTGGACGGCCGGATCGAGACGGGAACGGGGTAGGTCACAACTCCTCCTCGAGGATGTCGATCCTGGTGACGGTCCAGTGACCGACCGCCCAGTCGAAACTCAGGTCGAAAACGCCGGCGAGCGCGGGCGCAGGCAGCAATGCCGACGGGCTCGCCCGGACCCGCCAGACCTCTTCGTCGGGCGGGCGCATCGAGGCCGTGAGATCCGTGGGCAGCTCGGTCGGCTCGGCCGAGCGAGCCGCCCGGCGAGCTTCCAGCTCGTCCACCACAGCCGGGGAAGGAGGGAGATCGGGGCGGGTCGAGGAACCGGGCCGCGGAGAGTGCCGGATGCGGTGATGGGTGAGAACCTCACGCACCCGGTGGATCTGACCGTTCCAGCGGAACTCCACCGGAGCGTCCGCGCCACCACCGCGCCGGACTTCGGTCTCCTCGGCCACCGTTTCCCCTCCACGCCGTTCCGCCGAGAGCCCGGACGGACTCCCGGCGCCGCTCGAGGGGGAAGGCAGAGCGGCGCCACCGGCTCGGACAAGGCGCTTCCCCTCGCCTTACCCGAGCCGGCAGCAGCCTCCACCGCCGGTAGGTAGGGTCGGACCACCGGCGGCGAAGGTTCCCGGTGCGGGTCGCGACACCCGCTCCGGAGTGTTCGAACGAGTGTTCGAACGAGTTCTACAGTAACCCCGCCCCGCCCCAGGTGCAACGCCGACTCACCCGTGCAGACTGTTCGGGTGAACACCCGTCTGGAACGACTCCTCGACCGCGAGCGCGCCCGCTACGCCGAACTGCATCCCCGCTCGGCCTCGGCCTACGCGAACGCGAAGAATCTCTTCGGCCGCACGCCGATGACCTGGATGGCCAAGCAGGCCGGCGGGTTCCCGCTCTACCTGGCGTCCGCACGCGGAGCGCGGGTGACCGACCTCGACGGGCACACCTACATCGACCTCTGCCTGGGCGACACCGGCGCGATGGCCGGCCACTCCCCCGCCCCGGTCGTGGAGGCCGTCCAGAAAAGGTTCAAAGACCTAGGCGGCGCCACCGCCATGCTCCCCACCGAGGACGCCGCCTGGGTCGGTGAAGAACTCACCCGCCGGTTCGGCCTCCCGCAGTGGAGCCTGGCCCTCACCGCCACCGACGCCAACCGCTGGGCCATCCGGCTGGCCCGAGCCATCACCGGCAGACCAAAGATCCTGGTCAACAGCTACTGCTACCACGGCAGCGTCGACGAGTCGCTGATCGTCGTCGGGCCGGACGGAACACCACAGATCCGCGAGGGCAACGTCGGCGCCCCGGTCGACACCCGGGTCACCAGCCGGGTCGCCGAGTACAACGACCCCCACCGCCTGGCCCAAGAACTCGAACACGGTGACGTCGCCGCGGTGCTGATGGAACCCGCGCTCACCAACATCGGCATCGTGCTGCCCGAGCCCGGCTACCTGGAGAAGGTCCGCGAGCTGACCCGGGCCCACGGAACCCTGCTGATCAACGACGAGACCCACACGTTCTCGGCCGGCCCCGGCGGCTGCACCCGCGCCTGGAGCCTCGACCCCGACATCGTGACGATCGGCAAGGCGATCGGCGGGGGTGTGCCGGTGGGCGCCTATGGCCTGTCCCAAGAGGTCAGCGAACGGATCGAAGCACGAACCGACCTCGACCTCATCGACATGGGCGGCGTCGGCGGCACGCTGGCCGGCAACGCGCTGAGCGTCGCCGCCACGAGAGCCACCCTCGAACACGTCCTCACCGACGAGGCGATGGCCGGGATGACCGCGCTCGGTACGTACCTGGCCGAGGGCACGCGCCAGGCGATCGCCACGATGCCCTGGTCAGTGGCCCAGGTCGGCGCCCGGGCCGAGTATCGGTTCGCGAACCCGGCCCCGCGCACCGGCGGCGAGTCCCACGCCGCCGAGAACCCAGCTCTCGACGACTACCTGCACGTCTACGCGGCCAACCGGGGCATCCTGCTCACCCCGTTCCACAACATGGCCCTGGTCTGCCCGGAAACGACCCAGGAAGACATCGACGCCCACCTCGAAGTCCTCGAAGCAGCCGTCAAAGAGCTAGAACAGGACGGTTGAGAAGGTGCCGACCTGGGCGAAGCCGCAGCGGTCGTAGACCTTGCGGGCGGCGTAGTTGAAGTCGTTCACGTACAGGCTGACGATCGGGGCGACGGTCCGCAGCGTGTCGGCGACCACCGCGGCCATGGCCGCGGTGGCCACGCCGGTTCCCCGCCGTTCGGGGTGCACCCACACGCCCTGCACCTGTGCGACCCGCGCGCTCACCGCCCCCAACTCGGCCTTGAAGACGACCTGACCGTTCTCCATGCGGACGTAGGACCGGCCGGCGCGGACGAGCTCGGCCACCCGGGCCCGGTAGGCCACCCCGCCGTCCCACTCGACCGGCGAGACCCCGATCTCCTCGGTGTACATCGCGACGCAGGCCGGCAGCAACGCGTCGAAATCGCGCATGTCGGCCCGGCGCACCCACGGGTCGGGAGCCACGTCGGGCAGCACCGAGGTGGCCAGCAGCGGTTGCGCGGCCCGCACCTCGCGGGGCGGCCCCCAGTCACCCGACAGGTCGTCCCAGAGCGGGAGCACGGCCTTGTCGGGCCCGACGATCGACGAGCAGACGCGCCCCTGCTCCCGGGCCACGTCGGCGAACGCCCGGACGGCGCTCGGCTCGGTCGAGAGCGGCACCAGGTTGGCGCCGGAGTAGCAGAGCCCGCAGATCTCCCCGTCGAGCGTGTAGCCCCACAACTGGGCGCCCAGGCGCCAGCGCGAGATGCCGTGCGAGCCGACCCGGGCGGCGACGAACACGCTGGACACCGGGTCGGCGTCCAGCAGCGCCTCGACGTCGACACGGTCGGCGTCCCGGAGGACCCGGACCGGCCGGGTCGTCAGCACGGGGTTTTCTGCCCGCGTTCGGAACTCACGTCACCACACTGCCACGGACGACCAGATCAGTGCACCTCGACCGTGGGTGCGAGCCCACGGAGTTCCTCCGGGAGCTCCGCTCCCATCTCCTCCGCCAGGCGGAGAGCCTCCTCGATCAGCGTCTCGACGATCTGCGACTCCGGGACGGTCTTGATGACCTGGCCCTTGACGAAGATCTGACCCTTCCCGTTGCCGGACGCGACGCCGAGGTCGGCCTCCCGCGCCTCGCCGGGCCCGTTGACGACGCATCCCATCACGGCGACGCGGAGCGGCACCGGCAGCCCCTCGAGGCCGGCCGTGACCTCCTCGGCCAGCGTGTAGACGTCGACCTGGGCGCGGCCGCAGGACGGGCACGAGACGATCTCCAGACCGCGCTCGCGCAGGCCCAGCGACTCCAAGATCTGGTTGCCGACCTTGACCTCCTCGACCGGCGGGGCCGACAGCGACACCCGGATCGTGTCGCCGATGCCCTCGGCCAGCAGCGCGCCGAACGCGACCGCCGACTTGATCGTGCCCTGGAACGCCGGGCCGGCCTCGGTGACGCCGAGGTGCAGCGGGTAGTCGCAGGCCCGGGCCAGCTGGCGGTACGCGTTGATCATCACGACCGGGTCGTTGTGCTTGACCGAGATCTTGATGTCGCGGAAGCCGTGCTCCTCGAACAGCGAGCACTCCCAGAGCGCGCTCTCGACCAGAGCCTCCGGCGTCGCCCGGCCGTACTTCTGGAGCAGCCGCTTGTCGAGCGAGCCCGCGTTGACGCCGATCCGGATCGGCACGCCGGCGTCGGACGCGGCCCGCGCGATCTCCTTGACCTTGTCGTCGAACTGCTTGATGTTGCCCGGGTTCACCCGGACCGCCGCGCAGCCCGCGTCGATCGCCGCGAACACGTACTTGGGCTGGAAGTGGATGTCGGCGATGACCGGGATCGGGCTCTTGCGAGCGATGGCCGGCAGCGCGTCGGCGTCGTCCTGGCTGGGGACGGCCACCCGGACGATCTGGCAGCCGGACGCGGTCAGCTCGGCGATCTGCTGCAGAGTGCGGTTGACGTCGGACGTCGGCGTGGTGGTCATCGACTGGACGCTGACCGGCGCGTCACCGCCCACCGGGACGTTCCCGACCATGATCTGGCGGGACACCCGACGGTCGGTCAGCTTGGGGGCGGGGGGACGGGGCAGGCCGAGCGAGACGGCGGTCACAGCAGTCCTTCTATCGCGTGAGCGTGATCGGGTTGATGATGTCGGTCGCGACCGTGAGCAGCGTGATGCCACCGAAGATCAGCACCACGGCGTAGGTGACCGGCAGCAGCTTGGTGTAATCGACCCGGCCCGGGTCGGGCTTCCCGCGCTTGAGCGCCCACCACGTCCGGATCTTCTCGAACCAGGCGATCGCGATGTGCCCGCCGTCGAGCGGGAGCAGCGGGAACAGGTTGAACACGCCGATGAAGAAGTTCAGGTTGGCCAACAGCAGGAAGAAGATCGGCCAGACCCCGCGTTCGACGACCTCGCCGCCGATGCGGCTGGCGCCGACGACGCTGACCGGCGTCTCCGGGTCACGCTCCTGACCCAGCAGCGCGTCCCACAGCTTCGGAATCTTCTCGGGGAAGTTACCGATCGCCCGGAACGTGCCGGCGAAGATCTGCCCGGTGTAGTCGAACGTCTGACCGACGGCCTCGACCGGACCGTAGGTCACGGTCAGCGGGGCGTCCGACCCCTTCGGCGAGACGCCGAGGAACCCGACGTTCTGGACGTTCGGCGTCTCGGTCGTGCTGATGTCGAGGTTGCGACGGATGACCGTGATCGTCGTGGACACGGTCTTGCCGTCCCGCTCGTAGGTGAGCGGCACCGAGCCGGCCGGGGTCGCCCGGACCTTCGCGACCAGCTCGCCGTAGGTCGGGGTGCTGACCCCGTTGAACGACGTGATGCGGTCGCCGGGGCGCAACCCGGCCGCGAACGCCGGCGACTTCGGGTCTCCCTTGGCCACCGAGCACTCGTACGAGTCGGGCGTCGCCGGAACGCACTCGTTGACCGCGCCGAGCACCGGCGCGTGGGCGTTGGCGTCGTAGTCGGCCCGCGCCGGGTTGGGGAGGCCGACGAACATCGCGGTGAGGAAGAGGATCAGCACACCCAGGATGAAGTGGGTGATCGAGCCGGCCGCGAGGACGATCGTCCGCTTCCACAGCGGGCGCTTCCAAAAGACCTTGTCCTGGTCTTCCGGCGCCACGTCGTCGAGCGGCGTCATGCCGACGATGCTGACGAACGCGCCGGCCGGGATGGCCTTGAAGCCGTACTCGATCTCCTTGCGGCGGAACGAGAACAGCGTCGGGCCGAAGCCGATGAAGAACCGCGTGACCTTCATGCCGAAGGCTCGGGCACTCCACATGTGGCCGGCTTCGTGCAGTGCTACCGAGATCAAGATGCCCAGGGCGAAGAGAATAATTCCACCCGTATACGCCATCGGCGCTTACCTCGACCCTTCTGCAGCCTGCCCGGCGTCCGACCCGAACGCCCGGGAGTTCGCTTCCGCTCGCGCCCAGCGCTCGGCGGAGAGAACGTCCTCGACGCTACCTGGCTCGTCCAGTAGTCCGCCTACTCGCGAATCAGCCTTTTCCGCTGATTCAACTACAGAACGTACAGTGTCAACGATCCCAGTGAACGGCAGGGCTCCGGCGAGGAACGCTGCGACACATTCTTCATTGGCGGCGTTGTAGATCGCCGGCAGGCACCCACCCGCCTGCCCGACCTCGCGGGCCAGGTTCACGGCCGGGAACGCGTCGTCGTCCAGGGGTTCGAACGTCCAGGTGGCGGCCCGGGTCCAGTCGACCGCCGCGGCTGCCTCCGGCACCCGGTCGGGCCAGGCCAGGCCGAGCGCGATCGGCAGACGCATGTCCGGCGGGCTGACCTGGGCCAGCGTCGACCCGTCGACGAACTCGACCATCGAGTGGACGAGCGACTGCGGGTGCACGACGACGTCCAGCCGGTCGTAGGGCAGGCCGAACAGCTCGTGGGCCTCGATGACCTCGAGCGACTTGTTCACCATCGTCGCCGAGTTGATCGTGACGACCGGGCCCATCTGCCAGGTCGGGTGGGCCAGCGCGTCGTCTACGGTGACGCCGGCCAGTTCGGAGCGCTTGCGCCCCCGGAACGGGCCACCGCTCGCGGTCAGCACCAGGCGACGCACCTCCGAAGGGGCCCCGCCCCGCAGGCACTGGGCCAGCGCCGAGTGCTCGCTGTCGACCGGGACGATCTGCCCGGGCTTGGCCACCGCCCGGACCAGCGGGCCGCCGGCGACCAGCGACTCCTTGTTGGCCAGGGCCAGCGTCCGGCCGGCGGTCAGCGCGGCCAGCGTCGGGGCCAGGCCGATCGACCCGGTGATGCCGTTGAGCACCAGGCCGTTCTCCCCCAGCCGCCAGGACGCCAGCTCGGTCGCCGCGTCCGGGCCGGCCAGGATCTTCGGCAGCGCGAACCGTCCCTCGCTCCACCCGCGACGCTGGGCCTCGGTGTAGAACGCGAGCTGGAGGTCCTGGGCCGTGCTGGCCCGGGCGACCGCGACGGCCTCGACCTCGAACTCCAGCGCCTGGGCGGCCAGCAGCTCGACCTGCCCACCCCCGCCGGCCAGCCCGACCACCCGGAACCGGTCCCGGTTGCGGCGGATCACGTCGAGGGCCTGGGTGCCGATCGATCCGGTGCTGCCGAGGAGGATGACCTCGCGCGAACTCATGCGCCTATCTTCTCGCACCGCCGAACGCCCCGCTCATCAGGCCAGTTGGGACAGACAGGACGCCGAATAACAAATCATCTGAACAGTCACCGGAACGCCACCCGATGACACGGAAGATGAACAGTTCGAACTCGGGCGGTTACCGAAAGCCGTCGGCGTCGTTGTGGAGAGTGTTAGGGCAGTGACGCCGAGTCGGGAGTGCACCGGGCGACTCATCGACACCGACGGCGGAGCGGCCGGAGCGGTAGTTCGCGAGGGGGTCTTGGAGTCGTGACTGTGATGGTGAACCGTCGGGAGCGCGTCCGGGCGGCGACGGTCCAGGAAATCAAGGACGTGGCGCGGAGGCAGCTGGTCGGCGACGGGCCATCAGCGGTCTCGCTGCGGGCCATCGCCCGCGAGATGGGGATGACGGCACCGGCTTTGTACCGGTACTTCCCGAGTTTCGACCACTTGGTTCAGTCGCTCGTGACTGATCTGTCGACGGAGCTGTGCGCGGCCGTCGAGCACGCCCGCGATCTGGCGTCGCCGGACGACGCCGGAGCCCGGCTGCTCGCGGTGTGCCGGGCCTTCCGGGCCTGGTCGGTGGGGCACCCGGCCGAGTTCGGGCTGATCTTCGGCGCACCCACGCCGGGGTACGGGACGCCGGCGTACAACGCCGGGCCCAGCGGCCTGACGCCGACGCAGACCAGCCGGACGGCGGCCAGCGACTCGGCCGGGTCGGACACCGACGAGAGCACGCCGGCCACCGAGCGGCTGGACAACGGCGGGGCCCGGTTCGGCCGGCTGTTCCTGTCGGCGTTCGCGGACGTCTGGCGGGAGCGTCGCTTCCCGACGCCGGAGTCCGACTCGCTGCCGCCGCGGCTCACCGAGCAGCTCGCGGCCTACCGTCAGCGGCTCGGCAGCAGCCTGCCGCTGGGCGCGCTGGCCGTGGTCTTCGGCTGCTGGATGCGGCTGTACGGGCTGGTCAGCCTCGAAGTCTTCAATCACATGAGCTTCGCGCTGCCCGACCCCGAGCCGTTCTTCGAGGGCGAGCTGGCCGAGATCGCGGCGCGTCTGTCCATCACCGACGTCGAGCCCGCGTTGCACTAATGCCCGCGGTGGGATGCCGAACCCCGGAACCCCGGCGAGCGAGCGGCCGCCGCCCGGGTCCCGCGGACGTCCGGCGACTGCTCGCCGACCGGAACCGGCCGGGGATCGGACCGGGCGGTGACGACCGGAGCCCCGTCGTCTTCGCCCAGCCGATCCTCGACCTGGTCTCCGGAACGCTGTCCGGGTACGAAGCGCTGGCGCGGTTCCGCCAGTTCCCGGCCGCGACCCCCGACGACTGGTTCGCCGCCGCCCACCGCGGCGGCGTCGGGGCCGCGCTCGAGGCCTGCGCGGTCGCCGAGGCGCTGCGGCTGGGCGCCACCCGGCCACCCGGCACGGTGCTGTCGGTCAACGTCAGCCCGAGCGTCCTCGGCTCGGCCGAGCTGGAGGCCGTGCTGCCCGACGACCTCACCGGTTTGCAGGTCGAGGTCACCGAGCACGAACTGGCCGACGACAGCGCCGCCCTGCACACGGCGCTCGACCGGCTCCGGCAGCGGGGCGCCCGGATCGCGGTGGACGACGTCGGCGCCGGGTACGCCGGGTTCCGCCGGCTCGTCGAGGTCGCGCCGGACGTCCTCAAGCTCGACCGGGCGCTCGTCACCGGGGTGAGCCGGGAGCCCCGGAAGGCCGCGATGGTCGAGGCGATCGTGCAGTTCGGGGCGCGGACCGGCTCCCGGGTCTGCGCCGAGGGCCTGGAGACGGTCGAGGACCTCACGGTCGTCACCGACCTGGCCGTCGGGCTCGGGCAGGGGTGGGTGATCGGGAAGCCGACCGCGGACTTCGCGGCCGTCGACCCGATCGCCCGGCAGGCCTGCCACGCCGGGCTCTCCGGCCCGGCCCGCGGGCTCTCCGGCCCGGCCCGCGGGCTCTCCGGCCCGACCCCCGGGCACTCCGGCTCGGCCCTCGGGCATTCCGGCCCGGCGCCGGGACAGCTGCTGGACCTCGCCGAGGTGCTCGAGACCCTGGCCGAGGTCCGGACGCATCGCGAGGCCGCCGCGGTGCTGGCCGGGGCGGCGACGCTGCTGGGCTGCTCGACGGTCGGGCTCGCCGTGCTCGACGGACGCCGGCTGGAGTACGAGGGCTCGTGGCCATTGTCCCGGGCCCCGGTCGCCCGCCAGGTCGTGGACGAGCGGGCCGTCGGTCAGGTGCTGGCCGGCCCGGTCGCGCCGGACACCGCTGAGCAGGCCTGGCTCACCGCCACCGGAACCCGCTCGATGGTACTGTTCCCGCTGGTCTCGGCCGGTAACGTCGTCGGGCTGCTGGCCTGTGGGCGGCGGCACGAGCACTGCTGGAGCCGGGCCGAGCTGCGTCCGGCCCGGACCGTCGCGGCCGCCGCCGGCGCGGTCATCGCTGCTCTCGGAGCCCCCACGGCGATCCGTACGCGGTGAGCAGGTCCAGGAACGGGACCGCGTCGAACGCCTCCGGGCCGAGCACGCCGTTCCCCGACCAGGTGCCGGCGGCCAGCAGCTCCAGCGCCACGACCGGGTTGATCGCGGTCTGCCAGACCACGGCCTGCGCGCCGTACTCGGCCATCGTCCAGGCGTTGTCGACGACGTGGTACAGGTACACCTCGCGCGGGCGTCCGTCGACGCCGGTACCGGTCACCCAGGTGCCGGCGCAGGTCTTGCCGCTCATCCGGTCGCCGAGCGTCGCCGGGTCGGGCAGGCAGGCCGCGACGACGTCCCGCGGCGACACCTCGACGCCCTTCACGGAGACCGGTTCCGTCTTGTCGAGCCCCAAAGCATGCAGCGTGCGAAGAACCCCGATGAACTCGGCGCCGAGCCCGTACTTGAACGTCACCCGCTTGGCCTTCACCCAGCGCGGGACGAGCAGCACCTCTTCGTGCTCGACGTTCACGCACTCGACCGGCCCGATTCCCTCGGGGAAGTCGAAGATCTCCGGCTCGCTGAACGGCTCGGTCGTGAACCAGCCCCGGTCGGCCTCCCACACCACCGGCGGGTTCAGGCACTCCTCGATCGTCGTCCAGATCGAGAACGACGGCGCGAAGATCTCGTTTCCGGAATCGTCGGTCACCACCAGGTTCGCGCCGTCGCGGATCCCGATCTCGTCGATCTCCGAGAACAGGTGGTCGGCCGCGTAGCGGGCGAAGATGTCCGACAGCCCGGGCTCCACCCCGATGCCCACCAGCGCGAGCCGCCCGGCGTCGCGCCAGGCGTCGGAAGCCGCGAACTGCTCCTCGCCGAGCAGGACGCCGGTCTCGGAATACGGTGCGGTGGGGTGCGGCCGCGACAGCGACATCGCCATGTCGAGGTAGTCGACGCCCGCGGCCTGGGCCGCGGCGAAGATCGGCAGCACGAACCGCGGGTCGACCGCGTTCAGCACGTGCGTGATCCGGTGCTCGGCGATCAGCGCCTCGACGGCGCTCTGGTCGGATGCGTCCACCTCGGCCGCGGTGAACCGGGCGTCAGCCGGTACCGCATTCGAAGCTCGGGCCAAGGAGTAGTCCGCCACCACCATCGTCTCGAAGAACTCTCGGCGGGCGGCGATGGCCGCGACCGCACTTCCGACCCCACCGGCACCGATGACAAGCACGCGCATGCGGCCACGATAACGGCGTTAATTACGCAGCACTAGCTCTGAATCCGAAGGCACTGAGCCAACCAGCTCGCGGAAAGCGTTGAATTCCGCTTGTTCGGCCGCGGACTCGGCGTACGGCGAGATCCTGCTCAATTCGGTCACGGCCATCCGGATCTCCAGGGGTCCCCAGACCACTTCACCGGACGGCGGCAGGGCGTCGAGGGTCCGGGTCCATCCCTCGGGCGCGCGCGCGAGCACCGCGAAGAAGCCCGGCCCCAACTCCACCGACGGGCCGTCGGCCTCGGCGGGCGCGCGCCGGAACAGCGCGGCCAGCCCGGTCCGGCGCGCCCGCCGGACCGTGGCCACGACGGCCACCTACGACTCGGCGCCCGGCGCCACTGCTGGCACGGCCGGCGCGGGCTCCCCGGCCGGGTGGCTCCGCAGCGGGTGGCCCACCGACGTGAGGCACGACCCGTCCTTCAGCCGCCACTTCCAGCCGTGCATCTGGCAGGTGAGAACGCCGTCTTCGATCTTGCCGAACCGGGTCAGGTCGGCCTTCAGATGCGGGCAGCGGCGCTGCACGGTCCAGCCGTCGAGCTCGCAGTCTTCGTCGTCGGTGCTCTGCTCGGCGTACCAGCCCTCGACGTAGGTGAGCCGCTCCTCGCCCAGGCACTTGAAGAACGCGTAGACGAACTCGTTGTACGGGCCGACCCGGGCCGCGCTGAACCGGCACGACAGGAACAGGCTGTTCACCCAGTCGATCTCGTGGATCGCCACCAGGTGCTCGACCAGGTTCCGCGGCGCGGTGAACCGGTACCGCGCCCGCTCGCCGTCGAACAGCCGGACCTCGTGCTCGACGAAATCGATCACGAGGTCGACGTCGCCGCGCTCGGCGTCCTGGGCGATGAAGCGCAGCGGGCCGTTGATGCCCGCGGAGATGGCCTCGGCCTGCGGCAGCAGCGGCTCGATCCACTCTTTCAGGGCCGGGAACAGGTCGATCTCGGGGTGCGACCAGGACGCCTTCTCGGCCTCCAGCACGCCCTTCTTGCGCTGCTGGTACTCCCGCAGGTACGGCTCTTTGTTCTCACCGAACACACTGGACGGGTCGTACGGGTGCTCCACCGGGGCGCCGTCGGCACCGAAGTCGCAGACCGACCCGGGCAGCAGCAGGACCCCGTTGTCGTACCCCTTCTCCTCCATGTGGTCGAGGAAGACCTGCTGGTCGGGGAAGATGTTGCCGGGGTCGGTGCCGAAGTCGTTGAACTGCCAGAGCTCCTCGTCGAGGAAGCACGGCGGGCCGGCGATCGGGACGATCCAGCTGGCCTTGAGGTCGTCGATGTAGCGGATCGTGCGGTCGAACTGCCGGGCCCGCTTCTGCTCGCCGAACACCTGCTTGGCGTGGTCGGTCAGCTCGTACACCATCGGGTACCAGATCGCCCCGGAGTACTGGAGCATGTGGATGTCGACGTGCCCGAGCTCGGCGAAGGCCGACAGCTCGGTGGGGCGGGCGTCGTTCTGGTTGAGCAGCTTCTGGTGGCCGTCGTCGAGGTAGAGCGACGAGTCACCGATCGGGCCGTCGGTCGGCGAGATCAGCGCCTGGATCATGACCTTCAGGCCGTCGAGGTCGTGCACCTCGCCGTTCGTCGTCCGGAAGATCTTCGTGAACCCGAGGTCGCGCAGCGCGTCGTGCAGCTCGTCGGTGGGGTACTCGGGCAGCAGCACGGTGGCCGACTTCGAGATCCGCTTCAGGTTCTGCGGGTCGTAGTGGTCGCGGTGCAGGTGGGAGACGTAGAGGTAGTCGACCTGGCCGATCTCGTCCCAGTCGAGCTCGGAGTTGTCGGGGAACGGGAACCACGAGCCGAAGTAGCTCGGGTTCACCCACGGATCGCAGAGCACGCTGCCGTGAGCGGTCTCGATCAAGGCACTCGCGTGGCCCAAGCCCGTGACTCGCACAGCGTTCCGACCCTTCCGCGGCGCCTACGCACCGCCACCGTTCGACACCGACTACGGCTTCCTACCGTAGCGGCCGGACAGAAATCCGGGCTCCCGAGGCCCTACTCACGGTTGCACCCCCCATCGATCGGCAATACACCGCCCGTGAGCGAGACCCCCACGATCGACGCCCCCGACGTCACCACCGCGAACGAGGGTGGTGAAAGCACGCTGACTGTGGTCGTCGCCGGTGCGGCGAACCTGGCCATCGCGGTCGCCAAGGCGGTCGGCGGCATCCTGGCCGGTTCGTCGGCGATGCTGTCGGAGGCCGCGCACTCGATGGCCGACACGATCACCGAAGTGTTGCTGCTCACCGCGGTGAAGCGGGGCGAGCGGCCGGCCGACGACCAGCACCAGTTCGGTTACGGCCAGGCCCACTACTTCTGGGCGTTCATCGCCGCGCTGGCCACGTTCACGGCCGGCTCGGTGTTCTCGATCTACCAGGGCGTCCACACGATCATCGAGGGCGAGGAGGCCGGCGACTACCTGGTCTCCTACATCGTCCTGGCGGTCGCGTTCGTCATCGAGTCGATCTCGCTCGGGCAGGCGATCCGCCAGGTCCGCGGCGGCGCGAAGCGCTCCCGCATGCATCCGGCCCGCTACCTGCGCCGCACTCCGGACACCGCGCTCAAGGCGGTCGCGTTCGAGGATTCCGCGGCCCTGGTCGGCCTGGTGGTGGCGGCCCTCGGCCTGGTGGTCACCGAGGTCACCGGCAGCGGCCTGTTCGACGGCATCGCGTCGATCGTCATCGGCGTCCTGCTCGCCTTCGTCGCGGTGACCCTCGGCCGCGACAACGCCTCCTACCTGGTCGGACGCTCGGCCGCGCCGGCCGTCCAGGACCTGATCCGGCGGACGCTGAACGAGACGCCCGGCGTCGACGACGTCGTCATGCTCTACACCCAGCACCTCGGGCCGCACGAGCTGCTGGTCGCGGCCAAGGTCGATTTCACCGACACCGGCTCGGACGACATCGAGCGCACCGCCGAGAACGCCGAGCAGCGCCTGAAGGAGGCGATCCCGGCGCTGCGCGAGGTCTTCCTCGACCCGACGCCCCGCCGGACCCAGTAATCTGAGCGGACTGTGTCCGACCACTACTTCTCCGCGCAGCCGAAAGCCGAGAGCGCGCCCCGGCACGTGCGGCTGGCCCTGCGTGACGTGCAGGTCGGCCTGACGACCGACACCGGCGTCTTCTCCCCCACCGCGGTCGACGCGGGCACGCTCGTGCTGCTGGAGTCCGTGCCGGCTCCGCCGCCCACCGGCGACCTGCTCGACCTCGGCTGCGGCTACGGCCCGATCACGGTGACCCTCGCCCGCCGGGCTCCGGACGCGCGCGTCTGGGGCGTCGACGTCAACGAGCGCGCCAGGGAACTGGCCCGGCTCAACACCGCGAGCTCCCCCAACGTCCGCATCGAAGGACCGGACGGGATACCGGACGACGTACGCTTCGCCACGATCTGGTCGAACCCACCGATCAAGGTGGGAAAGCCGGTCCTGCACGGGATGCTGCGCCGGTGGTTGCCCCGGCTGACCGCGGACGGGGTCGCATACCTGGTCGTGCAGCGGCACCTGGGGGCCGACTCGCTGCACAAGTGGCTGGAGGGCGAGGGTTTCCCGACCGACCGGCTAGCCTCCCGCAAGGGGTATCGAATTCTGGCGGTTCGAACGAGAGAGCAAGCGTGATCCATCAGCTTCGAGGCACGGAGCTCAAGCGTCTGCACCGCACCTGGCGGCGGCGCAGCGGCAGCCGGTTGGCGTTGCTGCTGGACGACGTCGGCAACCCGTACAACGTCGGCTCGATCACCCGGT
Source organism: Cryptosporangium phraense (assembly GCF_006912135.1). NCBI lineage: Bacteria > Bacillati > Actinomycetota > Actinomycetes > Cryptosporangiales > Cryptosporangiaceae > Cryptosporangium > Cryptosporangium phraense. The sequence continues at coordinate 71,871 of NZ_VIRS01000023.1, forward strand.
CGGCGGCCGCGTTCGGCGTCGACCACCTGTACCTCTCCGGCTCGTCGGTCTCGCCGCGGGCGCCGAAGGCGGCCAAGACCGCGCTCGGCACCGACCGGTACCTGCAGTGGTCGGAGCATCCGACGATCGAGTCGGCGATCCAGGCCGCGAAGGACGACGGCTATCGCGTCGTGGGGATCGAGCTCGCCGATCCGGCGTCGCCGCTGGCCGACCTCGACCTGGCGACCGACGTCTGCCTGGTCCTCGGCCACGAGGAGCGCGGGATCTCGACCGCCGGGCTGGCCGGCTGCGACGCGATCGGGTACGTGCCGCTGATCGGCCGGGTCGGGTCGCTCAACGTGGCGACGGCGGCGGCGATCGCCTGCTACGAGGTCCGTCGTCAGGACTGGGCCGGTGCGTCCGGCTCGGCCGACGAGGAAGATCTCGCGGACGAATGACGACGCGGGCGGTGCGGGTGAACCAGCTCGGCTATCCGGCCGGGTGGCCTCTGCGCGCCACCGTCGTCACCGACGTCGACCGGCCCCGGGCCTGGGCGCTGCGCGATCCGGCCGGACGCACCACCGCGGCCGGCACGACCCGCCCGCACGGTCTCGACCGGGCCGCGGGCGAGGTGGTCCACACGCTCACGTCTCCGCCGGTCAGCGGCGAGGGCACCGGCTGGAAACTGGTCGTCGACGACGTCGAGAGCCCGCCGTTCGCGCTCGGCCGGGCGGCCGCGGACGCCTACCGGACGCTGGCCGCGGATGCGGCCCGGTTCATCGGGCTGCAGCGCAGCGGCACGCTGGTCGCCGGACGTCCCGCCGGTCACGTCGACGTCCCGCCGAACCGGGGCGACGGATCGGTGCCGTGCAAGCGCCCCGACTGCCCGCGCCGCCGGTTCCTGCTCGGCTGCCGGGGCCATGACCTGCGCGGCGGCTGGTACGACGCCGGTGACCACGGCAAGTATGCGGTGACGACCGCGGTCACGGTCTGGCTGCTGCAGCACGCGGCCGAGCGATCCGGCGACACCCAGCTGCTCGACGAGGCCCGGTGGGGGCTGGAGTTCCTGCTCGACGCCCAGTTGCCGCTCACCGACCCGCAGGCCGGCCTGGTGTTCCACGCGGTGCACGACGTCCGCTGGACCGGGCTGCCGATGCGTCCGGACCAGGACCCGGAGCCCCGGATGGCGCGCGCCCCGAGCACCGCGGCGACGTACGGGCTGGCCGCGGTGGCGGCCCAGGCCGCGCGGGTGTGGGAGGTGCACGACCCGGCGTTCGCGGGCCGGTGCCGGACCGTGTCGGACATCGCCTGGCGGGCCGCGACCCACCACCCGGTGGTGTACGCGACGGTCGCGGAGGCGAACGGTACCGGCGGCGGTCCGTACGACGACGACGACGTCCGCGACGAGCGCTACTGGGCCGCGGCCGAACTGGCCGCGCTGACCGGCGCCGAGGAGTACCGGTACGCGATGCTGCAGGCCGGGCTCGACCCGATCGAGGCGCTGCGGACCGGGTTCGACTGGCGGTCGGTGGTTCCGCTCGGCCTCCTGACGCAGGCGCTCAGCTCGGGCTGGACGGCCGCCTCGGCCGCGACGACCGCCCGGGCCGCGCTGGCCACCGTCGGCTCGGAGCTGCTGGCGACGATCGACGCGCAGGGCCACGGGACGCCGTACGCCCCGGACGACGGGCACTACGGGTGGGGCTCGAACGCGCGGGTGCTCGCGCACGCGCTGACGCTCGGCGCGGCCGCCGACCATACTGGTGACCACCGCTACTTCGCCGGCGAGCTCGCCTGCCTCGACCATCTGCTCGGCCGGAACGCGTCCGGAGTGAGCCAGGTGACCGGGTACGGGACGCGGGCGGCGTCCCGGCCCCACCACCGGTTCTACGCCCAGGCGGTGGACCCGTCGTACCCGCCGGCACCGCCCGGCGTCGTCGTCGGCGGCCCGAACAGCGGGCTGGAAGATCCGGTCGCGGCGGCCGAGCTGGCCACCGCGCCGCCGCAGAAGTGCTGGATCGACGATCCCGGCTCGTGGGCGACCAACGAGGTGACGATCGGCTGGAACGCGGCCCTGGCCGTGGTGAGCGGGCACGTCGCCGCGCGGCTCTCGTTACCGGTTCTCACCGTGGGGTGCGCGCGGTCTGCTCGGCCAGCAGTTCGTCGAGGGCCGGTGCGGCGATCGGCTGGGAGTAGAGGAACCCCTGGGCGCGGTCGCACTGCAGGTCACGCAGCACCTGCGCGCGCTCGCTGCTCTCGACGCCCTCGGCGACCGTCGACAGCCCGAGCGACCGCGACAACTGCACGATCGCCCTGGTGAGCGCCGCGTCCTGGCCTTCGGCGCCGTCCGGGTCGTCCATGCTGAACGCGCGGTCGATCTTCAGGATGTCCACCGGCAGCTTGCGCAGGTAAGACAGCGACGAGTACCCGGTGCCGAAGTCGTCGATCGCGACCCGGATCCCGCGCGACCGGAGGTCCTCCAACCGGCTCACCACGAGCTGCATCTCCGACGCGGTGGCCGCGATCATCGTCGACTCGGTGATCTCCAGCACCAGCGCCTGCGGGGGCAGGCCGGCGTGCCGCAGCGCGCCCAGCACGGTCGTGAGGAAGTCCGCGTGGCGCAACTGGGCCGTCGCGACGTTCACCGCCACCGTGATGCCGAACCGCTCGTGCCAGACCTTGGCGTCGGCGCAGGCCTGGCCGAGCACCCACGCCCCGATCGGGATGATCAGGCCGCTCTCCTCGGCCACCGGCACGAAGTCGGCCGGCGAGATCCGTCCCCGGCCCGGGGCGTCCCAGCGCAGCAGTGCCTCCACCGAGGTGATCCGGCTGGTCACCAGGTCCACGACCGGCTGGTACTCGAGCACGAACTCGCCCTCGGCGACGGCTCGGCGCAGCCCGGCCAGCACCTCGACCTGCTCGAGATGCGCGGTCTGCAGCTCCGGCCGGTAGCGGACGACCTGGTTCTTCCCTGCGTTCTTGGCCGCGTACAGGGCGAGGTCGGCGTTGCGCAGCACGTCGCTCGGGGCGTCCGGACCGGCTCCGACGTACAGCCCGACGCTCGTCGTCAGGTACAGGTCGTGCCCGGCCAGCCGGAACGGCTCCCGCAGCGCGGCGGTCAGGCGCTCGCCCAGCGCCAGGCACTCGTGTTCGTCGACGTCCTCCAGCAGCACCGCGAACTCGTCGCCGCCCAGCCGGGCGAGCAGTGCCCCGGGCGGGAGCACCGCGCCGAACCGGGCCGCGGCCTGGACGAGCAGCTCGTCGCCGACCGGGTGCCCGTGGGTGTCGTTGACGTCCTTGAACCCGTCCAGGTCGAGCAGCAGCATCGCGTACGGGTGGGTGGCGCTCGCCCCGGTCAGCGTCCGTTCCAGGGCCTCGGTGAGCCGCGAGCGGTTGGCCAGGCCGGTCAGCGGGTCGTGCAGCGCGCGGAACGTGAGCTGGCTCTGCAGCGCCTGCTGCTCGGCCAGCGCCGCGCCGAGCGCGGCGGCTTGCGCCGCCTGCTCCTGCTCCCGCCGGTAGGCGTCCCGGGCCAGGCCGGCGCTGCGCACCGCCAGGTAGAGACAGAACGCGGTGGTGATCGCGGCCGGGTAGGCGATGTCGATCAGCGGCGCGATCGGTCGCCCGTCGACGTTCGAGATCAGGACGAACGCCGGGTAGGCGAACGTGGTGGCGCCGAACAGCGCCATCCTGAGCCGGCCGGTCGGTACGTCCTGGTCGCGCTCGAGCCGGCGGGCGGCCGCGGTGTGGTGGGCGGCGGCCACCGCCATCAGGCAGTATCCGCTCAGCGCGAGCACGCCGGGTCCGGTGGTCGGCACGTTGCCGATCGGGCGGATGCCGTCCAGCCACCACAGGAAGTCGCTGACCACGAGCAGCAGCCCGGCCAGCCCGACGACGAGGTGCGCGACGTGCCGGACCGCGACCGCGACCGTCAGCACGGCCGCCGACAGCAACGCGTAGTCGCCCATCACCAGCACGAACGCCATCGTCCGGTCGGTCGAATGGAGCCCACGGAGATAGGGGGCGACGAACAGCAGCCAGGCGAACGTCCCCAGGCCGTAGCTGACGGCGAGCGCGTCGACGACCCGGTGGGTGCGGTAGGGCCCGGACCGCTTGACCACCGCGACCAGCCCGGCCACCAGGACCGCGAACGAGACGGCCCGCAGGGCCAGCGGCACGGTGAGCGGGAACCCGGGCACGAGCGCGGCTCCGGGCCACAGCGTGGCGGCCAGCAGGCCGCTGAACCGGAGCGTGAGTCCGGCCCCGATCAGGTGCCACGGCCAGCTGGGCACCGGCCGGTGCCGGAGGACCCCGAGGTGGAACGCGACGACCGCGGCCGCGACCACCGTCAGGTAGTAGGCCGCGTGACCGGCCGGGGGGACGGCCCAGAGCACCCACGGTGCGGTCATGGCCAGGATGGAGCCGGCCACCCAGGTCCGGCGGGTCCGCGACGCGCTCGCGTCCGCGGCGGTCGCGAGCGCGCTGGCGGCGGACGGGCCCTCGATCGGCGTCGCCCGGCCGGCCCTGGTCCGTACGACCAGGCCATCGGTGGTGGGCGAGGTGTGCACCTCTGCGCCCTGCATGCCTGTTTCTACGGTCAGAGTGGGGCGAACCTGAGGACCCGGTCAGGTCGTACTGGGGACGGTCCGGATGTCTTCCGCGGGCCGGCGCCTGGGCGCGGCCGCCAGAAAGGCCTCGACCCGGTCGGCCGGGAGCGGCGGGCTGAAGAAATCGCCCTGCATGTACCGGCAGCCGAGCGCCCGGAGCCACTCGACCCGCTCCGCGGTCTCGACCCGTTCGGCCACCGCACGCAGCCCGAGCGTCTCGCAGATCTGGAGGATGGCCCGGGTGAGCGCGGCGTCCACGACCGTGGCCTCGGTCTCGGGGCGGGCCGAGATCCGCGCGTCCTGGTCGCCGGCCCGGCCCAGCGCGGGATCGAGCTTGAGCGTGTCGACCGGGAGCTGACGCAGCAGCGCCAGCGACGACTGCCCGGTGCCGAAGTCGTCCACCGCGATCCGGATGCCGTGCCCGCGCAGCTCGGCCAGGCGGGCCGCGACCTCCGCGGTGTAGCCGGTGCCGTCGCTGACCGTGGACTCGGTCACCTCCAGAATCAGCGCGTGCGGCGGCAGGCCGCTGGCCGCCAGGACGTTCGCGATCGTGGCCGCCAGCTCGGGGTCGCGCAGCTGCCGGGCGGCCAGGTTCACCGCGACGACGACCCCGTACCGCTCGTGCCAGCCGCGCACCTCGGCGCAGGCCGTGCGCAGCGCCCAGTTGCCGATCGGGATGCTGAGCCCGGCGCTCTCGGCCACGGCCAGGAAGTCGGTCGACGGCAGCAGGTCGCCGCTCGGCGAGACCCAGCGCAGCAGCGCCTCGACCCCGTGCACGTGGCCGGTCACGACGTCCATGACCGGCTGGTAGTGCAGGACGAACTCGTCCCGCACGACGGCCTCGTGCAGACCGGCGGCCAGCGCCGCCCGCTCGACGTGGGCCGCGCCGAGGTCGGCCGAGAACTCGACGACCTGGTTCTTGCCGCCCTGCTTGGCCGCGTAGAGCGCCAGGTCGGCGTCCCGGAGCAGGACGAACGCCAGCGCTCCGTCGGCCTCGCCGGTGAGGGCGCGGATCCCGACGCTGGCCGTGACGCACAGCTCCCGGCCGTCGATCGGGTAGGGCCTGGCGATCACGTCGACGATCCGCCGGCCCAGGGCGACCGCGCTCTCCCGATCGGCCCGGCTGAGCAGCACCGCGAACTCGTCCCCGCCCAGCCGTGCGCACAGGTACTCGGCGCCGTCCGGCGTAGCGTCCGCCTGAAGGACGGCGGCGAGCCGGGACGCGACGGACCGGAGCAGCGCGTCGCCGGCCGGATGGCCGAAGCCGTCGTTGACGGCCTTGAAGCCGTCGAGGTCGAGCAGGAGGAGGGCCGGCCGGCCGGGCGGGAGCGCGTCCAGCGCGTCGGTGAGCGCGGCCCGGTTGGCCAGGCCGGTCAGCGCGTCGCGCAGCGCCCGGCGCTGCGACTCGCGCGCCTGCCGGTGGACGCGGAGCAGCAGCGCGATCGAGAGCACCGCGGTACCGGTGGCCGGCAGCACGACGTTGCGGACCGGGTCGAGCTGGGTCGCGTTCAGCGCCGCGACGGTCAGCGCGATCGGCGGCGCGACGACCGCGAGCAGGAACAACGGCATCCGGGGGTCCACTCCGAGTCCGGCCGGCTGCCCGGCCGAGTGCAGCGTCCACCAGCGGGACGCGCAGGCCGCGGTGGTGCCGGCGGCGAGGGCGATCGTCAGGCCCCAGCGCGGGTCGCCGCCCTCGAACAGGGGCTTCCACCAGACCAGGCTGGAGACGAGCAGCAGCGCGACCGCGGTGACCAGCAGCCCGGTCTCGGTGCGGCCCTCGGCCGCGAGCAGCAGCCGGATGATCAGGCCCCAGCCGACGACCGACACGACGGTGAGAACGATTACCGCGAGCCGGCCGGAGAGGTCGTCGGGCAGATCGACGCGGTGCGAGCCGACCAGCGTCGCGATGCTGGTCCCGACGCCGAACACGACCACCGTGACGTCGATCAGCCCACCCCGGCCGGTGACCACCCGGACCGCCCGGACGACCTGGAGCAGCCCGACGACGACGATCGCCAGCCCGATCAGCGGGACCGCGAGCAGGAGCATCGGGTCGGGACGGCCCCCGACCGCGAGCCGGGCGCCGAGGACGCCGTCGCCCATCAGCATGATCGCGATCCCGAGCAGCACGACCGGAGCCCCACGGGTGGCGTAGCCGATCTCGGCGACCTGGTCCTGCAGGGTGTGCCAGATCAGCCAGAACGTGGTCGCGAAGTAGACCGCGACCGCGAGGTGCTCGGGAACGATCGGCAGCACGCACAGCGGCAGGACGCCCACGAGTGGACGCCCCATCCCCTGCAGCGGGTTGGACACGCTCTCTCTATACCTTGAGTGGACATACTTAGCCATCTCGGACACCGCAAAGGGCGCCGAGATGTTTCTCGGCGCCCTTTGCGGGTAATTCAGGCGGCCTTCGCCGCGGTCTCGGCCGGCTCGAGCGCGAGCGCGACCACGTCGGCCACGTCCTCCATCAGGTGGATCGTCAGCGCGTCCCGGACGCTGGCCGGGACGTCGTCCAGGTCAGGGGCGTTGCGCGCCGGCAGCAGCACCGTCGTCAGACCGGCCCGGTGAGCGGCGAGCAGCTTCTGCTTGACGCCACCGATCGGCAGCACCCGTCCGGTCAGCGACACCTCACCGGTCATCCCGACCTCGGCGCGGACCATCCGTCCGGTCAGCAGCGAGGCGAGCGCGGTGACCATCGTGACGCCCGCGGACGGGCCGTCCTTCGGGACCGCTCCGGCCGGCACGTGCACGTGCAGCCGCCGGCCGCGCAGGTCCTCCGGGTCGGCGCCGAAGCGGTCGCCCTGGCTGCGCAGGTAGGAGAGCGCGATGTGCGCGGACTCCTTCATGACGTCGCCCAGCTGGCCGGTGAGGACGAGCTCGGGCTCCGACTTGGCCTCGGTGCCGGGCGAGGCGTTGGCCTCGATGAAGAGGACGTCGCCGCCGGCGCCGGTGACGGCCAGGCCGGTCGCCACGCCGGGGACGGCGGTGCGCTGCGCGGACTCGGGCTGGAACCGGGGTCGTCCGAGGTAGTCGGTCAGTGTGTCGATGCTTATCGGAGTCTGGGGCGGATTGTCGCTGGCCAGCTTCGTCGCGACCTTCCGGAGCACCTTCGCGAGCGCGCGCTCCAGCTGCCGGACGCCGGCCTCGTGGGTGTACTCGCCGGCGATCTGCTTGAGGGCGTCCTCGTCGATCGTGACGTCGGTGTCCTCGAGACCCGCGCGCTCGATCTGGCGCTTCCAGAGGTGGTCGCGAGCGATCGCGACCTTCTCGACCTCGGTGTAGCCGTCCAGGCGGACGACCTCCATGCGGTCGATCAGTGCCTCCGGGATCGCCTCGGCGACGTTCGCGGTGGCCAGGAACAGCACGTCGGACAGGTCGAGCTCGACCTCGAGGTAGTGGTCGCGGAACGTGTGGTTCTGCGCCGGGTCGAGCACCTCGAGCAGGGCCGCCGCGGGGTCACCGCGGTAGTCGGCACCGATCTTGTCGACCTCGTCGAGCAGGACGACCGGGTTCATCGCGCCGGCCTCCTTGATCGCCCGGACGATGCGGCCCGCCTGCGCGCCGACGTAGGTGCGCCGGTGGCCACGGATCTCGGCCTCGTCCCGGACGCCACCCAGCGCGACCCGGACGAACTTGCGTCCGAGCGCCCGGGCGACCGACTCACCCAGCGACGTCTTGCCGACGCCGGGCGGCCCGACGAGCGCGAGCACCGCGCCGCTGCCCCGTCCGCCGACGATCTCCAGACCGCGGGAGGCCCGGCGGTTGCGCACCGCCAGGTACTCGACGATCCGGTCCTTGACGTCGTCCAGGCCGGCGTGGTCCTCGTCGAGGACGGTGCGGGCGCCGGTGACGTCGGTCGTGTCGTCGGTACGGACGTTCCACGGGAGCTCGAGAACCGTGTCGAGCCAGGTGCGGATCCAGGACGCCTCCGGCGACTGGTCGCCGGTGCGCTCCAGCTTGTCGACCTCGCGGAGAGCGGCCTTCTTCACCTTCTCCGGCAGGTCGGCGGCCTCGACGCGGGCCCGTGGGTCGGCCTCGGGGTTGTCGTCGTCGCCGGAGATCTCACCGAGCTCCTTGCGGATCGCGGCCAGCTGCTGACGCAGCAGGAACTCCCGCTGGGTCTTCTCCATCGACTCCCGGACGTCGTTGCGGATCGTCTGGGTGACCTGCAGCTCGGCCAGCTGGTTCTTTCCCCAGTCGAGGACGCTCTGCAGCCGGATCGCGACCTCGGGCGTGTCGAGCAGGCGGAGCTTCTGGTCGATCTCCAGGTAGGGAGCCCAACCGGCCACGTCGGCCAGCTCGCCGGGCTCGGTGATCCGTCGGATCATCTCGACGATCTGCCAGCCGCCACCCTGGGTGTCTTCGTCGCGGTGGCTCAGGATCTCCTGGACGACCTCGCGGTACTCGGCCGCGAGCGTGTCGACCTTCTCCTGGTCGGTGGCCGGGATGCGGTCGGGCATCGTGGTGGCCTCGACCCAGAGCGCGGCTCCGGGGCCGTTGACCCCCTGGCCGACGCGGGCCCGGGTCTGGGCGCGCAGCACGGCGGCCGGGCGTCCGTTGGGGAGGCGGCCGACCTGGTCGATCGTCGCCAGGACGCCGACCTCGTGGTACTTGCCGTCGATGCGGGGGACGATGAGGAGTTGAGCGTCCTCTTGGGGGTTCTTTGCCTTGGCCGAGTCCACGGCCGCCCGGGCCTCGCCGTCGAGCTCGACCGGGATCACCATTCCGGGCAGCACGACTGCGTCGGCCAGCGGGAGCACCGGCAGGGTGAAGGTGGTGACGGGCCCGCGCGGCCCGCCGGGGGATCGATCCATCGCCGTACCTCTTAGCAGTCGGAAAGTTGAGTGCACCCGGCTCAATGCTTACAGCGTTGCGATCATTCCCGGGGTGCCGGCGCGACCGGGGGCGTTCGCTGTGGGCAGATTTGGGTACGGCGATATCGGGGTGAATTGGTAGGCGGTGGCGGTGCTGGCCGCGGACGAGCGGGGCGAGATCGCGACCGAGGATCAGTGGCCTTCGGCGCCGGAGTCGCCGCGCTTGGCGCGGACGCGGACCCAGGGGATCAGGAACCAGAGCACGACGAGGAAGCCGAGCGAGACGATCCCGCCGGCCATCGCGACCTCCTGGCTGAACATCACGTCGAGGATGACGGTCAGCGCCCCACCCAGCGCGACCGACAGGAACGCGAGCCCGGCCAGCGCGAACTTGTTCGACGTGCGCACGACCTCTTCCTTCATCGCGCGCCGGAACACGAGCCGGTGGTACCCGACCGGCGCGATCAGAAAGCCGCTGGAGAGCAGCGCGCAGATCAACGCGCAGATGTACACCCAGCGCCCGAACGCATCGACGTCGGCGAAGCGCTGCTGGAAGGCCAGCGTGAGTAAGAACGCGAACAGGATCTGGACGCCGGTCTGCGCGACCCGCAGCTCCTGGAGGAGCTCACCCATGTTGCGGTCGAGCCGTTGCGCCTCGGTCTCGTTCCGCTCGGGTCTCCCGAGCTCACGGCCGGTCATGATCGCGTCCTCCTTGGTGACCATGACAGGGCGTGTCCCCGGTCCCCGAGGAGTTAACCTCAGGTCAGGTCGATCAGGTAGTCGAGCTCGCCCCGGTCGCCGGGAACGACGATGTCGACGGCCGCCTCGACCGGACGCTCGCCGGCGAACATCGTCCGGGTGACGGTGAGCATCGGGGTGCCGACCGCGACGCTGAGCGAACGGGTCTCCTCCGGTTGCGGCATCCGGGCCCGGACCCGCTCGCGGATCGAGGTCACGGTGACGCCGATCCCGGCCAGCGCCGCGACCGTGCCGCCGTCCCAGGGTTCGTTGGACGCGTCGGCGACCGGGGTGCCCGCGACCAGGTCGAGCGGGACGTAGGAGCAGCTCAGCTGCTGCGGCATCGAGCCGTCGAAGAACAGGATGCGGCGCTCTAGCACGAGCGTGCCGGTATCGAGCCCGAGCAGGTCGGCGACGGTCTCGTCGGCCGGGACCTCCTGGTGGGTGGCCTCGACCCGGTACTCGCTAGGTTCCTGCGGGCTGCCGTCGGCAGCCGCGGTGGCGGCTGATTTGTAGCGGGTCGACGAGATCTTCCTGATCGGCAGTGCGTCCCGGACGAAGGTGCCGCGGCCGTGGTAGGTCACGACCAGGCCCTCTTCGCGGAGCATCGTCATCGCGAGCCGGACGGTGTTGCGGGCGACTCCGTAGCGCTGCATCAGCGTCGTCTCGGACGGGATCGCCGAGCCGGGGCCGTACTCGCCGCCGGCGATCTCCGCGCGCAGTTGGTCGGCCAGCTGGCGGTAAACAGCCCGGTCACCGTGCGGATCGATCATGCGGCGGACGCTACCGATGGTCGTTCTCACGATTACTCGTTGACACGTTGGTATGGGAGGGACCATACTGTGGGTGGCCGTTCCGAACCGAAGGAAGTGATCGAATGAAGCGACCGACCGACGAGCAGATCGAGACCGCAAGGCTGTTCCTGGAGCAGCACCGGCCGGACTACAAGGGCCGGTGCCCGACGCTGACGTGTGCGGTGGGCGCCTATGCGCCGCAGTGGCCGTGCAATCGCTGGAGATGGGCCGCCGAGATCCTGGGCGAGGCTGGGTTTCCGGTTGATGACTTGATCGAGGTGAAGAGCGCGTAGCTGGTTCCGCCGCCCGGGCCGGCGGCCATCCCGTCTGGTGTGCTCACAGTTCGAACCCCGCTGCCGCGGGGCTTTTTGCGTTTCTGGGGCCGTTTCGCTGGCAGCGCGCCGTGAACGAGGGCGGCGAGCCGGTGTGCGCCTCACGCCGCAGGTCTGCGCAGCCCCTGCGCCGGTTGCCTTTCCCGCCCACGCTTCGTCGGAGCCCGCACCGAGCGCTACCGCGCTCCTGCCCGCGACGGGTCGCGCCCGACGCTTCCGCACAGCCAGTAATACGGAGCTCCTGCCGCACGGCTTCCCATGGCCGCGCGCCGCGCCTTGGCCGTGCCTAGGCCCGTGGCCGTGTCTACGGCCTGTGCCGCTGCCCGCGCCCGCGCCTGGACCTGCGCCACGGTCTGGACCTCTGCCATGGCCTGGACCTAGCTCTTTGCCTGTGCCCGCACCCCTTGGCTGCGACTTCCTGATAGCCGGAAGCTGCACATCCCCGTCCGGCCGAGACCGCGCGACCATGCTCTGGCGCCTCCGGACTCTCACCTCCAGGCGCCACCTTGATCCGCGTGAGCGCACCCGGCGCCCCTCTCAGGCAGCCACGCTTCGAACCGACGGCCGCGCCTCGAACCGAACGGCCCGCACCTCGAACCCCGGGGCGGCTCGGTACCAGGCCGAGCCCCATCGCAACGCAATGACCGCCCGGCTCTGCCGCCGCGCCGTCGCGGTCAGCCGAGCTACGCGAAGCCCGGGCCTTAGCCACGCTGGGCGCACTCGCGCCCGTGGCATCGCACCCGACCACCAGTACCCCGCGCGCCGCGCCAGCGGGGAGCGCATGCCGCCGCCCTCCGCCGGCCCGCGCCCAGCGCTATCGCTCGACCGCGCCCCTGCACCCCCGCGCCCTCGCACCCGCGCGCCTCCGCGCTCGCTCACTCGCGACTACGCAGGCCTGGACAGCGGGGCCCGGCCCTCCGCACTCAGCGCCTGTGTCCGCCGCGTACTCGAGGTCCGCCCCTCATGGTCCGCGCCGATGAGCACCCTCGACGTAATCAGCCCGCCGCCACGCGACCCCGCGCTGATGCCCCCGGCGACACCGCCCCATGAGCGCACCAACCCGGCACCACGCACGTGGCGCCGACCTGTCCGCGCTCCGCGCGACTCGCCCGACGCAACCGCCACAGTCCGAGCGCGCCTCCCCACGCCCCAGCTTCCGAGCCCCAGCTTCCGCGCCGCCTATCAGCGCCCCATCCCAGGCGCCCCATCCTGGCGCCTGGCGCCCACTACTCCCCTGCGTTCCGCGCCGACGCACGCTCGCGAAACCGCGCATTCCGCGCTAACGCGCTCCCACTTGCGCGCCCACAGAGCCACCACCCACCGACCAACGCACTGCACCAACCCCCAAAGCGAACGCCCGCCGCCCCGAAATCCAGAGCGACGGGCGTCAACCCACGACCTACTTCCCCAACCCCCGCCGAAACCGGAACCGCGTCCGGTACTGCGCCGCCAACACCAAGAACAGCGCCAAGAAGAACATGATCGACCCGATCACGTTGATCTGCGGCGGCACCCCACGCTGATTCGCCCCGAACACGAACATCGGGAACGTCACCAGGTTCCCCGAATTGAAGTTCGTCACGATGAAGTCGTCGAACGACAGCGAGAACGACAACAGCGCCGCCGCGACGATGCCCGGCAACACCAGCGGCAACGTCACCCGCCGGAACGTCTGGTACGGCGTCGCGTACAGGTCGGCCGCGGCCTGTTCCAGGCGAGGGTCCATCCCCTGCAACCGCGCCTTGACGGTCACCACCACGAAGCTCATGCAGAACAGCACGTGGGCGATGAACAGCGTCACGAACCCGCGGTCGATCCCGCCCTGCACGAACAGCGCAAGCAGCGACGATCCCATCACGACCTCGGGCGTCGCCATCGGCAGGAACACCAGCAGGTTGGCCGGCCCCCGCCCCCGGAACCGGTGCCGCACCAGCGCGAACGCCAGCAGCGTCCCGAGCACGGTGGCGCCGAGCGTCGCGGCCAGGCCGAGCCGGATCGACAGCCACAGGCTGTCGCACATCCCGCCGATCCCGCACACGTTCGTCCACGCGTCCAGCGAGAACTCGTGCCAGGCGAAGTTGAACCGACCGGCCGGCTTGTTGAACGAGAACACGAACACGATGACGATCGGCAGCAGGAGGTAGCCCAAAGCGGCCAACCCCGCGAACGTCACCAGGTGCTCGCGAACCCAAGCCAGCGCGGCCGAAGCCCCGGACCGAGGCGGAGCAGCCCGGTGTTCACCGCCGGCCCACAGCGTTCCAGTAGGAGCAGCCATCAGACCAGATCCTCCGTCCCGGCTCGGCGGACGTAGACGAGCACCATCGAGATGATGACGACCATCAGGATCACCGACAGCGCGGCCGCCCCCGGGTAATCCAGCGACACCAGGAACTTGCTCTGGACGACGTTGCCGATCATCGAGGTCTGCGGCGTACCGAGGAACTCGACGTTGACGTAGTCGCCGGCCGCCGGGATGAACGTCAGCAGCGTGCCGCCCACCACGCCGGGCAGCGACAGCGGGAACGTCACCTTGCGGAACGTCGTGAACGCGCTCGCGTACAGGTCGCCGGCCGCCTCGAGCAACCGGCCGTCCAGCCGCTCGAGGCTGGTGTAGAGCGGCAGCGTCATGAACGGCAGAAAGTTGTACGTCAGACCGCAGACCACCGCGATCGGCGTCGCCAGCAGGCGGTCGTCGGTGAACGACAGCAGACCGATCGAGCGCAGCACGTCGGCCACCACACCCTGGTCGGCCAGGATGATCTTCCAGGCCAGCGTCCGCACCAGGAACGACGTGAAGAACGGGGCGACGACGAGGATCAGCAGCACGTTCCGCCAGCGGCCGGCCTTGAACGCGATCGTGTAGGCCAGCGGGTAGGCGATCACCAGCGCGGCGATCGTCGCCAGACCGGCGTACACCAGCGACCGCAGGAACTGCGGGCCGTAGTCGCCGATGACCTCGGCGTAGATGCCGAAGTTCCAGGTCAGCGAGTACCCGAGATCGAGCGTGCCCTCCTGGAGCGACTGGCTGATCAGCGTGATGGTCGGGACGACGAAGAACACCGCCAGCCAGAGCAGGCCGGGCAGGATCAGCAGGTACGCGGTCGACTTGCGAGCTGTCATGGAACGGGCACCCCGCCGAGCTCCGGGTCGAGGATCTCGCCCGCGTGCGCGTCCTGACTGCCGTCGAGCCCGAACGCGGACGCCGGGTCCCAGTGGACCTGCACCTCGTGCCCGGGCCGCGGCCCGAGGTCCGACGTCAGGTTCTGGGTGAAGACCGAGAGCACCTGGCCCCAGCGCGTCCGCACCTGGTACTGGGTGCTGACCCCGATGAAGCTGGAGTCGATCACCTGCACGTCGAGCCGGTTGTGCCGGTCGGGCACCGGCGCGCCGATCGGGCTCAGGTGCAGCTTCTCCGGACGGACGCCCACGTACAGCCGGTTCCCCGACGACGCCGACCGCGAGGCCGGCATCGCGACCCGGTACCCCGACACGTCGAGCAGCAGGTCACCGCCGGACCGGCCGGTCACGGTGCCGGCCAGCAGGTTCGACTGGCCGAGGAAGTTCGCGACGAACACCGTGGCCGGCTTCTCGTACAGCTCGACCGGGCCGCCGAGCTGCTCGACCCGGCCCTGGTTCATCACCGCGATCGTGTCGGCCATCGACATGGCCTCTTCCTGGTCGTGCGTCACGTGCACGAACGTCGACCGGACGCTGGTCTGGATCTGCTTGAGCTCGAGCTGCATCTGACGGCGCAGCTTGAGGTCGAGCGCGCCCAGCGGCTCGTCCAACAGCAGGACCTGCGGCCGGTTCACCAGCGCGCGGGCCAGCGCGACGCGCTGCTGCTGGCCGCCGGAGAGCTGCATCGGCTTGCGCTGGGCCAGGTCGGCCAGCTCCACCATCTCCAGCGCCTCGCCGACCTTCTGCTTGACCTCGGACTGCCGACGACGACGAAGACCGAAGGCGACGTTCTCGAAGATCGACAGGTGCGGGAAGAGCGCGTAGCTCTGGAACACCGTGTTGACCGGCCGCTGGTACGGCTTCTTCGTCGTGATGTCGTCGGAGCCGAGCAGGACGCGGCCCTCGGTGGGCTCCTCGAGCCCACCGACCATGCGCAGTGTCGTCGTCTTGCCGCACCCGGACGGGCCGAGCAGCGCGAAGAACGAGCCTTCCGGGATCGTGAGCGACAGGTTGTCGACTGCCGTCATCGTGCCGAACCGCTTGGAGACCTCGATCAGCCGGAGGTCCCGCCCCGTCCCCGCCGCGGTCACGCGCCGATGACCTTCGAGAACTTGTCCGAGAACGAGCGCTCGGTGGCGTCGTCCAGCGGCTTGAACGTGTGCAGCTTCTCGAGCGTCGCCTCGCTCGGGAAGATCAGCTCGTTCTTCGCGAGGTCGGGGTCGGTCTTCGCGACCTCGTCCTGGGCGCCCTCGACCGGGCAGATGTAGTTGACGTAGGCGGCGAGCTCCGCGGCGACCTTGGGGTCGTAGTAGTAGTTCATCAGCAGCTCGGCGTTCTTCTTGTGAGCCGCCTTGTTCGGGATCATCATGTTGTCGCTCGCCCGGGTCGCGCCGGCCTCGGGCGTCACGAACTTGATCTTCGGGTTGTCGGCCTGCAGCTGGACGATGTCGCCCGACCAGGCGACGCACGCGGCGACGTTCCCGGCCGCGAGGTCCTGCGTGTAGTCGTTCCCGGTGAAGCGGCGGATCTGGCCGCTCTTGACCGCGGCCTCGAGCGTCGCCAGGGCCTCGTCGAACTGGGCCTCGGTGACCGTCGCCGGGTCGGCGCCGTTGTCGAGCAGGATCAGGCCCATCGTGTCGCGCATCTCGGTCAGCGCGGTGACCTTGCCCTTCAGATCCTTCCGGGTCAGCAGGTCGGTGATCGAGTTGACCGGGCCGGTCCCGCCGAGCGCGTCGGTGTTGTAGGCGATGCCGGCCATGACGCCGGCCCACGGGAGCGAGTACTGGCGCTCCGGGTCGAACTCCACCTCGGTCAGCGACCGCTGGATGTTCTTCTTGTTCGGGACGTTCGCCTCGTCCATCTTCTGGACCCACTTGAGCCGGATCAGCCGGGCGGCCATCCAGTCGGTGAGCACCATCAGGTCGCGCTTGATGTCGTTGCCTGCGGCCAGGTCGGCCCGGACCTTGCCGAAGAACTGGTCGTTGTCGTTGATGTCCTCGACGTAGTTGACCGAGATGCCGGTCTTCGCCTTGAACTTGTCGAGGGTGGGGTGCACCTTCTCGTCGTTCTCGGCCACGTCGATGTAGAGCGGCCAGTTCGAGAAGTTGACCACCTTGTCCTTGTCGGAAAGGTCGGCGGACGCCGCCTGGTCGGCCTCGGTCTTCGAGGCGCCCTTCGTGCCACACGCTGCGAGCAATGGACCGCCGGCCGCCAGTAAGCCGGCGGCACCGGCGCTACGGAGCACCGACCGACGCGACAGCAGCTGGCGCAGCGACCGCATTACGTCCGGGTCGACATCCGTCATCGGAGCTGCTCCTTCAGAACTGAGTATGGGCCGCAATTGCGGACCGTGATTATTCGAGTGTGTCGGGGTTACTCTGCCGCCACGATGCGGATGGTGCCAGCGGGTCGGGAAATTAGGCGCCCGCGAAGATCGTCCGGTGCCACGGCTTCGCGGCGGTCGCGGTCAGGTCGAGCATCACGTGCTTCACCGCCGTGTACTCCTCGAAGGAGTAGCTCGACATGTCCTTGCCGAAGCCCGACGCCTTGACGCCGCCGTGCGGCATCTCGCTGATGATCGGGATGTGGTCGTTGACCCACACGCAGCCGGACCGGATTCTCCTGGTCGCGTGCATCGCGCGATGGACGTCACGGGTCCAGACCGAAGCGGCCAGGCCGAACGGTGTGTCGTTGGCCAAGGCGATCGCTTCGTCCAGATCCGGGTCTTCGCTCCCACGGCGGGCGTTCCCACCGCCGAACGGTAGCGCCACCAGGACGGGTCCGAAGACCTCCTTCTGGACGATCTCTGCGTCCTGTGCAACATCGACTATCAGCGTCGGCGCATAGTACGAACCCCTGATTAGTTCGTCGGTCTTCGGGATCTCACCCCCGACCACGACCCGCGCTCCATACCCGCGCGCCCGGTCGACGAAGCCGGCGACGCGCTCCTGCGCAGGCCGGTGGATCAGCGGTCCCTGATCCGTCGCCGGGTCGAGCGGCGCGCCCAGGCGGACGTCGGCCATCAGCTCCGCGACCCGGTCGACGAACTCGGCGAAGCGGGACCGGTGCACGTACGCGCGGGTGGCCGCGGTGCAGTCCTGACCGGTGTTGATCAGCGCTCCGGCGACCGCGCCGTGCGCGGCCGCCTCCAGGTCGGCGTCGTCGAGGACGACGAACGGCGCCTTCCCGCCCAGCTCCAGGTGGATCCGTTTCGGTCCGCCGCTGGCCAGCTCCATCACCCGACGGCCGACCGGCGACGATCCGGTGAACGACACCATGCTGACGTCCGGGTGCGAGATCAGCGCCTCTCCCGCGACCGGTCCACTGCCCGTGACGACGTTGACGACGCCGGCCGGCGCTCCGGCCTCGGTGGCCAGCTCGGCCAGGCGCAGCGACGTCAACGGGGTGTTCTCGGCCGGCTTGAGGACGATCGTGTTGCCGGCCGCGATCGCCGGGAGGATCTTCCAGGCCGCCATCTGGAGCGGGTAGTTCCAGGGCGCCACCGACCCGACGACGCCGATCGGCTCGCGCCGCACCATCGACGTGTGGTCGGCCGAGTACTCCGCCGCCGCCTTGCCGGCCAGCTCCCGGGCCGCTCCGGCGAAGAACGCGGTGTTGTCGATCGTCCCCGGGACGTCGAACTCGGTGGACAGGCGGATCGGCTTGCCGGCCTGGCGGCTCTCGGTCTCCGCGATCGCCTCGGCGTCGGCCTCCAGCAGGGAGGCGAGCTTGGTGAGCACACCGGACCGCTCGGCGGGCGTGGCGCGGGACCACTCGTCGAACGCGGCGGTAGCCGCGGCCACCGCTCTGTCGACGTCAGCGGGGCCGGCGAGCTCGACCGACTCGAGCGTCTCCCCGGTGGAGGGATCGATGACGTCGTACGGCGTTCCGCTGGTACCGCGTGCCCGTTGCCCGGCGATGTATTGGTGCACCCGTTGCCCGTCCCCTTCTCGCGCCGCGAGATTACGTCATGCCGGTTTCGGTGCGGGAACGGTATCCGGCTGGGGGACGACCGATCCGGGCCCAGGATCCGGCCGGATGAGCCGAGAATGGCAGGCTGACGTGCTTCCGGGCAAGGAATCCGTGAAACAATCCGGTCTCGGATGATGAATCCGTTGTGGAGGATAGGAAACGTTCTGGTAACTCCAATCACGGGACGCCGTTACCTATGGCCCTCATCGGTGGCATTTCGCCCATTGATGACGCAACAGAATGCGCGTCCGTCTGAACAACTCGTAGTGCCTGTGTTTCTAGGAGTGACTGCATGGCCGACTCAGTTCTCAGCCTCTGGCTCGACGGTCTGGCGCCTGCACCGACCGATCGGCGCGCCGGTCTGACCGGCGATCTGGACGTCGACGTGGTGATCGTCGGCGCCGGGTTCACCGGGCTGTGGACGGCCTACTACCTGGCCGAGGCCGACCCGGAGTTACGGATCGCGGTGCTGGAGGCCGAGTTCGCGGGGTTCGGCGCCTCGGGCCGCAACGGCGGCTGGTGCTCGGCGCTGTTCCCGGCGTCCACCGCGCGGATCGCCAGGGAGCACGGCCGGGACGCGGCCGTCGCGCTCCGGCGCGCGCTGTTCGCCACGGTCGACGAGGTGGGGCGGGTCGCGCACACCGAGGGCCTCGACATCGACTGGGCCAAGGGCGGCACGCTGACGCTCGCCGCCGGAGCGGCCCAGGAGGAGCGGCTGCGCGCCGAGCTGGCCGAGGAACGCGAGTGGGGCTTCGGCGAGGACGACTACCGCTGGCTGTCGGCCGAGGAGGCCCGGACCCGCGTCGGGGTCGCGACCGGGGTGCGCGGGGCGCTGTACACCCCGCACTGCGCGGCGATCCACCCGGCCAAACTCGCGCGCGGGTTGGCGTCGAAAATCGAGGCGCGGGGGGTCCGGCTGTTCGAGGGGACGCGGGTCCTGAAGCTGGAGCAGGGCCGGGCCGTCACCGAACACGGGACCGTCACCGCCGGGGTCGTGATCCGGGCGACCGAGGGGTACACGTCATCGCTGCCCGGGTACCGGCGGACCGTCGCGCCGCTGTACTCGCTGATGATCGCCACCGAGCCGTTGCCGGCCTGGTTCTTCGACAGCGTCGGCTGGCGGGCCCGGGAGACGCTCACCGACGGACGACACCTGATCATCTACGCCCAGCGCACCGCCGACGACCGGATCGCGCTCGGCGGCCGGGGCGCGCCGTACCCGTTCGGGTCGAAGCTGCGGCCGGAGGCCGAGCGCGACCAGAGCGTGTTCGCCGCGCTGCACCGGACGCTGCTGAGCATGTTCCCGGGCGCGACCGGCGCCGCGGTCACCCACACGTGGGGCGGCCCGCTCGGGGTGCCCCGCGACTGGCACGCCTCGGTCGGCCTCGACGAGAGCACCGGCCTCGGCTGGGCCGGCGGGTACGTCGGCGACGGGGTGTCGACGACGAACCTCGCCGGCCGCACGCTGGCCGACCTGGTGCTGAAGCGGGACACCGAGCTGACGAAGCTGCCCTGGGTGGGCCACCGCTCACCGCTCTGGGAGCCGGAGCCGTTCCGCTGGCTCGGCATGAGCGGCGGCCTCTGGGCCATGACCAGTGCGGACAAGATCGAAGCCCGCACCGGCCACCGCGCCCGTCGCGCCAGCGCCATGCAACGACTGCTCGGCGGTTAAGCCTCGATGTTGCTCATGACGTGCTTGATGCGGGTGTAGTCCTCGAGGCCGTACATGCTCAGGTCCTTGCCGTAGCCGCTGTGCTTGAAGCCACCGTGCGGCATCTCGGCCACGAGTGGGATGTGCGTGTTGATCCACACGCACCCGAAGTCCAGCGCCCGGGCCATCCGCATCGCCCGGCCGTGGTCCTTCGTCCACACGCTCGAGGCCAGGCCGTACTTCACGCCGTTGGCCCAGCGCAGCGCCTCGGCCTCGTCGGTGAACTTCTGCACGGTGATGACCGGGCCGAACACCTCGTTCTGCACGATCTCGTCGTCCTGGGTCAGCCCCGAGACCACGGTCGGCGCGTAGAAGAAGCCCTTCTCCCCCACCCGGGCGCCGCCCGCGTCGACCGACGCGTGGTCGGGCAGCCGGTCGATGAACCCGGTCACCTTCTCGAGCTGCGCGGCCGAGTTCACCGGCCCGTACAGCACGTCCTCGTCCGACGGAGCCCCGGTACGCGTGCCCCGGGCCTGCTCGGCCAGCGCGGCCACGAAGTCGCCGTGCAGATGCGGAGCCACCAGCACCCGGGTCGCCGCGGTGCAGTCCTGACCGGCGTTGAAGTACCCGGCGACCGCGATCGCCTCGGCCGCGGCCTCGAGGTCGGCGTCGTCGAACACGATGACCGGGGCCTTGCCACCCAGCTCCAGGTGGACCCGCTTCAGGTCGTGCGCGGCCGATCCGGCGACCTCCATGCCCGCGCGAACGCTTCCCGTGATCGACACCATGTCGACGTCCGGGTGCTCGACCAGCGCCCGGCCGGTGTCGCGGTCACCGGTGATCACGTTGAAGACGCCCTCGGGCAGGAACTCGGCCGCGATCTCGGCCAGCAGGAGCGTGCTCGCCGGCGTCGTGTCGGACGGCTTGAGCACGACGGTGTTGCCGGCCGCGATCGCCGGGGCGAACTTCCAGACCGCCATCATCATCGGGTAGTTCCACGGCGCGACCTGCCCGCAGACCCCGACCGGCTCACGCCGGATGAACGACGTGTGCCCGGCCATGTACTCGCCGGCCGACTTGCCCTCGAGCACCCGGGCCGCGCCGGCGAAGAACCGGATCTGGTCGACCATCGGAGGAATCTCTTCCTCGTGCGTCAGCTGGATCGGCTTGCCGGTGTTCTCGGACTCCACCTTCACGATCTCGTCGGCGCGCGACTCGATCGCGTCGGCGATCTTGAGCAGCGCCTTCTGCCGCTCCGACGGCGTCGAGTCGCGCCAGGACTCGAACGCGGCCCGCGCGGTCTTCACCGCCTTGTCCACATCCCCGGCGCCGGAGAGCGGCGCGCTGGTGTACACCTCTCCCGTACTCGGATCCACGACGTCCGTCGTCCGCCCGTCAGCAGCGTCGGCCGAAACGCCTCCGACGAAGTTCTGCAGTGTCATCGTCTCTCCGTAACCTCGCCTGACCTGCACAGAGCCGGACCAGTCTCGTGCACTGACCGCCGGATGCGCGGAGCACCCCCCATCTCAGTGCATCTGAAACGGAATCCGCAAGATCGAGGAGCTTATGCAACGGAATCACTTGCCAGAACCAGTGGGTCTCCGCAACCATGGGCGGGTGCAGCCCACCTCCTCAGGTCGCTCCGCTGGCCCGCCGGTCGTCCTCGACGACATCGCGAAACGGATCATCGAGCAGCTCCAGAGGGACGGTCGCCGGTCCTACGCGGCCATCGCGAAGGACGTTGGCCTCTCCGAGGCGGCGGTACGGCAACGGATCCAGCGGCTTCTCGAGGCCGGCGTCATGCAGATCGTGGCGGTGACGGATCCGTTGATGCTCGGCTTCCGACGTCAGGCGATGGTCGGGGTCCGGGCGGAGGGTGACCTCCGGGAGGTGGCCGAGCGGCTCGGCAAGTTGGACGAGATCGACTACGTCGTGTTGACGGCGGGCTCGTACGACGTGCTGCTCGAGGTGGTAGCCGAAGACGACGACCACTTGCTGCGCGTCGTCAACGAGCTGATCCGGCAGGTCCCGGGTGTGCGGAGCACCGAGATCTTCATGTACCTGCGCCTGGTGAAGCAGACCTATTCCTGGGGGACCAGATGACCACCACCCCGATCGAGACCGCCGGGGCAGGCGAGGACGACCAGCTCTCCCGATCCGCGTACGACCACCTGTGGATGCACTTCACCCGCATGTCGACGTTCGAGACCGAGCCGGTTCCGACCATCGCGCGCGGCGACGGCATGTACATCTACGACACCAACGGCCGCAAGTACCTCGACGGCCTGGCCGGGCTGTTCGTCGTCCAGGCCGGGCACGGCCGCGTCGAACTCGCCGAGGCCGCCTACAAGCAGGCCCAGGAGCTGGCCTTCTTCCCGCTCTGGGCGCACGCCCACCCGGCCGCGATCGAGCTGGCCGAGCGTCTGGCGCACTACGCGCCCGGTGACCTGAACCGGATCTTCTTCACGACCGGCGGCGGCGAGGCGGTGGAGACCGCCTGGAAGGCCGCCAAGCAGTACTTCAAGCTCACCGGCAAGCCGATGAAGCACAAGGTGATCAGTCGCTCGATCGCCTACCACGGCACGCCCCACGGTGCGCTGTCGATCACCGGCATCCCGGACGCCAAGAAGTACTTCGAGCCGCTGGTGCCGGGCGCTTTCCGGGCGCCGAACACCAACTTCTACCGCGCTCCCGAGCACGGCGACGACCTCGAGGCGTTCGGCCGCTGGGCCGCCGACCAGATCGAGCAGGCCATCCTGTTCGAGGGGCCCGACACGGTCGCCGCCGTGTTCGTCGAGCCCGTGCAGAACTCCGGCGGTTGCTTCCCGCCGCCGCCCGGCTACTTCCAGCGCCTGCGCGAGATCTGCGACCGCCACGACGTCCTGCTCGTGTCCGACGAGGTGATCTGCGCGTTCGGCCGGCTCGGCACGATGTTCGCCTGCGACAAGTTCGACTACGTCCCCGACATCATCACCTGCGCCAAGGGCATGACCTCGGGCTACTCCCCGATCGGCGCGGCGATCTTCTCCGACCGCATCATGGAGCCGTTCCTCCAGGGCAGCCAGTACTTCCCGCACGGCTACACGTTCGGCGGTCACCCGGTGTCCGCGCGGGTCGCGCTGGCCAACCTCGACCTCTTCGAGCGCGAGGGCCTCAACGACCACGTGCTCGCCAACGAGGACGCGTTCCGGGCCACGCTGGAGAAGCTCTACGACCTGCCGATCGTCGGCGACGTCCGCGGCAACGGGTACTTCTACGGCATCGAGATGGTCAAGGACAAGACGACCAAGGAGACGTTCGACGCCGACGAGAGCGAGCGGCTGCTCCGAGGCTTCCTCTCCAAGGCGTTGTTCGAGGCCGGCCTGTACTGCCGGGCCGACGACCGCGGTGACCCGGTCATTCAGCTCTCCCCGCCGTTGATCGCGGACCAGGCCCACTTCGACGAGATCGAACAGATCCTCCGCAGCGTCCTCACTGAAGCCTGGACCAAGATCTAGGTCCCTTTTTTCGACGCCTGCCTGGCGAAGGCCGGTCGCTCCCGCGACCGGCCTTCGTCGCGTCTCTCGGGTCGTCCCGCCCCGCCGTAGCCGGTTGCCCACCCACCCTCCGGTTTCTGGGGGTGTGCAACGCCCCGCGGGGTCGCGTTTCCCGTAGGCCATCGCTCGCCTCGATGCGCCCACCGGCCGCGTGAGCGCGCCCACGAGGCCTCCGGCACTCACAGCTCGAATGCACGTCCACATTCGTGCACCGGCGCGCCGCCGAGCCAGTCGGCCCAAGAGGGGATCCTGGGCCGACCGCGCGCGCGGCGACCCGTCGACACGGTCTCGCTGTCCACGGGCGCCGACCGCAATTCAACACAGCGGACGTCCACCGCTGCCGCCGCTGCTGAGCGACATGCCGGCATCTCGCAGAGCCGCCCACCCCCGCAGAGACCACCGGACCGGTTCCGGGCAACAAGACATATTCGCATCGTCAACCTGAGCCGCGTTGCGACCACTCGCTACCGCGGAGGCCAACCGGGCGCCTTCAGGCCGGCTGGGCACGATCAGCCAGGCCATTGCCCGCCTCGATGCGCCCGCCCGGCCCCGATGCTCCCACCTGGCTTCGCCATGACCAGCGGCAGGGCACGGGCACTGGGGCTCGCCCCGAGGTCGACGCCATACGCGGTCACTGCTCACGAGCGGTCGGGAGCGGCCGGGCGCCTCACAGTCAGAACTGACGAGCAATGCGGCCATCTGTCGCGAGCAGAGCTGCCCCCATCGCGCAAAGGCGCCCGCTGGTCTTGGGCGCGTCGCTACCGGCGAGCCGGTGCGGCTGTCAGCGGCGCCAGGGGCTTTTGGCGGCAAAAGCACGTCACCGGCACTCGTTTGACGTGCACAACTCGGCAAACGGGGGGCCCTATGGATTTGGTCAAGCAGCTGCTGCGGATCGGGTTGGTAGGTGGCGCGGTTGCGGAGTATGGCGTGGCGACGTCGCAGCGGCGTCGGGCTAGGCAGATGAGGGCGGCGTTGCGGCGCTTGCCTTCGGCGCGTTTGCGGTCGTAGTAGGCCCGGGACGCGGTGTCGGCGAGGCTGGCGAACGCGGCGAGGAAGACCAGCACCTCCAGTTCTGCCAGAGCTTCGTCGCCGACGTCGACGCGTCGCAGCGTGTGGGGCATGGTGGGGGCCGCTGGCGATCCGGCGCATCGCCAGACCGGGCAAAAAGGCCACGTCATGCCCTGGGCGCGGGCGACCGCGACCGACCGCGCACCGGTCGACGCCGGTTGATCGGCGATCACCAGGACGCGGCCGTGGCGGCTCAGGCGCTCGAACAGCTCGACCAGCCGGGTCTGATCGTTGGGCAGCGGCGCGTCATGCAGCCGTTTCCCGCCCGGGTTCAACGCGGTCGCATGATGCCCGTCCTTCCCGACGTCCAGTCCGAGAAGCACCCGGTAATCCCGCAGCTCGTGCACTGGCATACCCCCAGAAACCCGAGGGTGGGCGGGCAAGCGGCTACGGCGGGGCGGGACGGCACGGCGGCGGCCGACGCGCGCCAGTCGCGGAAGAGACCGGGGCCCGCCAGGCAGGCGTAGAAAAAGGCCTGTTCTACGGCGTGTCGGCGCCCCGTGGGCGGGGCGTCACCACCGCGTGGGATGATGCGGGCGATCACGTACCGAGGAGGGAACCGTGGCTGAGGAAGAGCCGGTAATCGCGCCTGACCAGCTCAGGGAGGGCCACCCGAAGCTGTGGCGCGGGCTGGCCGTCGTATCGGCCGTCGCGCTGCTGATCATGGTCGTCGGCAACCACCAGGGGCACGTCGAAGACCTGTTCCTGATCGGCGGCGCGGTCATCATCCTGGTCCTGCTCGCCTGGGACGCGGTCCAGCGCCGCTACGGCGTC
Organism: Cryptosporangium phraense; assembly: GCF_006912135.1. NCBI lineage: Bacteria > Bacillati > Actinomycetota > Actinomycetes > Cryptosporangiales > Cryptosporangiaceae > Cryptosporangium > Cryptosporangium phraense. Next base: position 97,310 of record NZ_VIRS01000023.1, read on the forward strand.
AAGCGCTAGACGGCACCACGAAGGGCCCCGGGAAAATCCCGGGGCCCTTTCTCGTGCCGAAATCAGCCGACGCGGCGGCTGTACAGGCCGCGGACCTGGCGCAGCGCCTCGTCGACGTCGTCTTCGAAGTAGCCGCCCTGCACGAGGCCGAACTGGCCCGGCATGAGGTCGGAGTCGGAGACCTGGCCGCCGCTGCGGCCCTCCATCATCGCCTGGATGGCGTCGAACAGACGCTCGACCTGGCCCGGGTCGTAGCCCGACCCGAAGCGGCGCGGGCGGAAGCTCGAGCGCAGCTCGGCCACCACGGCCTTGTCTTCGTTGGTGAACGGCGAGACGAGGCCGGGGACGGCCCCCATCTCCATCGTCATCTCCTTGCCGTACCGGCCGGCGTACTCCGGCTCGACCGCGCTGCGGCCGGCCGGGAGCTCGCGGCCGGCGAACGGCGACGCCTCTCCGTACTGGCGGCCACCGCGCGGGGGCGGCACCGAACCCGAGACCGGCACGCCGGACACGACCGGCTGCGGGCCGGTGCCGTCGGGCTCCGGGTAGCGGCCACCGCCGTTGCGGTACCCGCCGCCGTACGACGGCTCCTCGCGGTAACCACCGTAGGACGGGGCCTCCTGGTACGGCTCGGGGTACCCGCCGGTGTTGCGCGGACGCCCGCCGTAGCCGGCGCCCGAGTACGGCTGACCCTCGGCGTAGGACGGACCCTCGCGGTAGGGCGCACCCTCGGCGTACGAGGGGCCCTCGCGGTAGCCGCCGGCCGATCCGTAGGGCGGCACCTCGGCGTAGGCGGTCTGGTCGGCGTACGGCGACCGGTCGCCGTACGACGGGCCCTCCTGGTAGCGCTCGTTGCCGTACTGCTCGGCGTAGGGCGAACCCTCGTGGTAGGACGGCTGCTCGACGTAAGGCGGCGCGTTGTCGTACCGGTCGCCACCGCGGTAGCCGCCACCGGCACCGCCGTACGAGGGCTCCTCGCGGTAGCGGTCGTCGCGGTACGGGGCCTGCTCCGGGAACGGGGCGTCGTCGCGGTACCGGTCGTCGCGGTAGGGGGCGCCCTGCTCGTTCCAGCCGCCGCCGCTCACCGGCACGCCCCGGTAGCCGTCGGGCTCGCGCATCGGCGGACCGGCCTGGTGGATCGTGGCCGCCTCGCGCATCGGCTCGCGGCCGTAGCCGGGCTCACCGCGGTAGCCGCCGCCACCGTAGGACGGCTCCTCGCGGTAGCCGCCGTACGCGGGTTCGTCGCGGTAGCCGCCGTAGGACGGCTCCTCGCGGTACTCCGGCTCCTGGAAGCCCGGACGCCCGTAGGAGGCGCCGGCGGGCTCGCCGCGGAAGCCGCCGCCGTACGTGGCCTCCTGGGGCGCGGCCGCACCGTAGGCCGGCACTTCCTCGCGCTCGTCGCGATACGCCGACGGACCGGCCTCGAGCGCCCGGAAGCCGTTCGAGCCGCGCGGCGGGAGGCCCGACGCCAACTCGTCCAGCTCCTTCTCGAGCCGGTCGAGGTGGAGGTCGACCTGCCACTCGTCGTAGCCGCCGAACCGGGTGCGGAACACGACGTCCCGGATGTCGGCCGCGGTCAGCGGGTCGCCAATGGGTCGCCGCGCCAGCGTCGCCTCGGCCCGGTCGAGGAACTCGTCGACCTCGTCGACCTTGTAGCCCCGCTTCAGTGCCTTCCGGCGAAACCTGTCGCCCTGAGCCATCGTCCTCATACCTCCGCTGCCGCGAGCTGGCCGCAAGCGCCGTCGATCTCTCGACCGCGTGTGTCCCGGACCGTGGTCGGGACGCCAGCGGCCCGCAACCGGTTCACGAATTCCCGCTCGACCGACTTCGGGCTGGCGTCCCAGTCACTGCCCGGCGTCGGGTTGAGCGGTATCAGGTTCACGTGCGCAAGACGCCCGGCCAGCAACCGGCCCAGCAGGTCGGCTCGCCACGGCTGGTCGTTCACGTTCTTGATCATGGCGTACTCGATCGAAACGCGACGCCCGGTTCGCTCGGCGTACTCCCAGGCTGCCCCGAGCACCTCAGCGACCTTCCATCGGGAGTTCACCGGCACCAGCGTGTCTCGTAGTTCGTCGTCAGGGGCGTGCAGGGACACCGCGAGAGTGGCGTTAATGCCCTCGGCTGTCAACCGCCTGATGGCAGGGACGAGCCCAACGGTGGATATGGTCACCGACCGCTGGGAGAGCCCTAGTCCGTCGGGCGCAGCATCGGTGATGCGGTGGAAGGCGGCGAGCACCCGCTTGTAATTCGCCAGCGGCTCGCCCATGCCCATGAACACCACGTTGGACAGGCGCTCGCCCGTCGTCGCCATTTCTCGCGCTGCCACCATCACCTGCTCGACGATCTCGCCGGTCGAGAGGTTCCGCTTGAGGCCGCCCTGGCCGGTGGCACAGAACGGACAGGCCATGCCGCAGCCGGCCTGGCTGGAGATGCAGACCGTCGCCCGGTCGGGGTAGCGCATCAGCACGCTCTCGACCAGAGAGCCGTCGAACGTGCGCCAGAGCCATTTGCGGGTGGACCCGTCGTCGCACGCGACCGAGCGGACCGGCGTCAGCAGGTCGGGCAGCAACGCCTCGGCGAGCGGCCCGCGATCGGCGGCCGGGAGATCGGTCATCCCGGCCGGATCGGTCGTCAGCCGTCCGAAGTAGTGCACGGAGAGTTGCTTCGCTCGATACGCCGGACGGCCCAGGTCGGACACGGCCGCGCGACGCTCCGCCGGGTCGAGATCCGCCAAGTGGCGGGGCGGAGCGGTCCGGCGGGGCGCGTCAAGCACCAGAGGGAGTGTCGTCGTCATCGCTTGCTCATTGTCACACGCCGCACGGGGCGCGCGACCGGTCTCGGGCAGAGGCGTCGGCCACGAAAGCGCGCCACAGACGCTTTTCGTCTCTTTCCGTAGCCGAAGAAATACCCTGGGCTACGAGTTCGCAAGATTTCGCAGGGTGCGGTCACCCATTCGGCAGGTGGGTTCAACCCGCCGGGGCGAACGCCGTCAGCAGCAGATAGGCGACCGGGGCGGCGAACAACAGCGAATCGAGCCGGTCCATCAGGCCGCCGTGACCGGGCAGGAGCGTGCTCATGTCCTTGACCCCGAGGTCACGTTTGATCATCGATTCGGTGAGATCACCCAGCGTCGCCGCGACCGCGATCGCCAGACCGTAGATCACGCCCTCCCACCAGGCTCCGTTGTCGAAGCCCAGTTCGAGGAAGAGCGCCCCGCCGATCGCGCAGGCGATCAGCGACCCGGCCATGCCCTCCCAGGACTTCTTGGGGCTGACCGTGGGGGCCATCGGGTGCCGTCCGGCCAGGACGCCGGCCACGTACCCTCCGACGTCGCTGCAGACGACCGTGGCGATGAACGCGAGGATCCGGACGACGCCGTCGGACTCGATGTCGAGCAGCACCGCGAACCCGGCCAGGAACGGCACGTACGCGGCGACCAGCACCGCGGCCGTGACGTCACGCTGGAAGCCGACCGGCCCGTCGGGGATCCGCCAGATCACCACCGCGACGACGGTCAGCAGCAGGCCGAGCAGCAGGGACTCGGTGCCGCCGACGTACGTCATCGCAGTGGTCGCGACCCCGCCGACGATCAGCGGCACCATCGGCGGACGGGCCTCGACCGGCCGGATCGCCCGCACCAGCTCCCAGGTGCCGACGCCGACGGCCGCCGCGATCACCACCGCGAACGCGACCGTCGACGTGAACAGCGTCACCAGGACGAGCGCGGCGAGCCCGACGCCGACGCCGATCGCGGCGGGAAGGTTCCGCCCGGCCCGGCTGGACGCCGGAGGCGTCACCACGGGTGCCGCGTCCACCACACTCCTGTCTTTCCGGAACCGAACGCCTCAGACCTCGAGGAGCTCGGCTTCCTTGTGCTTCATCAGCTCGTCGATCTGGTGGACGTAGCGCCCGGTGGAGTCTTCGAGCTCCTTCTCGGCCCGGCGCACCTCGTCTTCGCCGGCCTCGCCGTCCTTGCCGATCTTGTCGAGCGCTTCCTTGGCCCGGCGGCGGATGTTGCGGATCGACACCTTGGCGTCCTCGCCCTTGGAGCGGGCGACCTTCACCAGGTCACGACGCCGCTCCTCGGTCAGCTGGGGGAAGATCACCCGGATGATCGAGCCGTCGTTGCTCGGGTTGACGCCGAGGTCGGAGTCACGGATCGCCCGCTCCAGCGCGCCCAGCTGAGAACCGTCGTAGGGCTTGATCACCGCCATCCGGGCCTCCGGGATCGTGATGGAGGCCAGCTGCGGCAGCGGCGTCATCGCGCCGTAGTAGTCGACGAAGATCTTGCCGAACATCGCCGGAGCCGCCCGGCCGGTGCGCACCGACCCGAAGTCCTCCTTGGCGACCTCGACGGCTTTCTCCATCTTCTCTTCGGCTTCGAAGAGAGTTTCGTCGATCACTGGTGTCGCCTCCTGGGCTCGGTCTGTTGCCGGCGGTTCAGATTATTTCAGTCGGTGGAGGCGGTGGTGACCAGCTCCGTGGTCACCAATGTTCCGATCCGGTCTCCGCGGACCGCTCGCGCGATGTTCCCCGGGACGAGCAGGTCGAAAACGACCAGCGGCAGATCGTTCTCCATGCAGAGGCTGATCGCGGCGGCGTCGGCGACCCCGAGGCCCCGGGTGAGGACCTCGTTGTAGCTGATCCGGTCGAACCGCACGGCGGCCGGGTTCTTCTTCGGGTCGTCGTCGTACACGCCGTCGACCTGGGTGGCCTTCAGCAGCACGTCGGCGCCGATCTCCAGCGCGCGCTGGGCGGCGACCGTGTCGGTCGTGAAGTACGGCATGCCGGCCCCGGCGCCGAAGATCACGACCCGGCCCTTCTCCAGGTGCCGCATCGCGCGCCGCGGGATGTACGGCTCGGCCACCTGGGCCATGTTGATCGCGGTCTGCACGCGGGTGTCGATGCCCTGCTTCTCCAGGAAGTCCTGGAGCGCGAGGCAGTTCATGACCGTGCCGAGCATGCCCATGTAGTCCGAGCGCGCGCGGTCCATCCCGCGCTGCTGCAGCTCGGCGCCGCGGAAGTAGTTGCCCCCGCCGACGACGACCGCGACCTGCAGGCCCTGCCGGACGACGTCCGCGATCTGGACGGCGATCGCCTGCACGACGTCCGGGTCGACGCCGAACTGGCCGCCGCCGAAGACCTCGCCGGAGAGCTTGAGCATCACCCGCGACCACGGTCGGTCGTGGCCCACCGGTATCGAATCCGGCGCGGGACGGGTCTCGAGAGTCATCACTGGTCTCCTCTGAGCGCGAGAAAAGCCGCCGGTGGCGATCGCCACCGGCGGCTTCGTGAGTCGTCTGGACTCGAGAGCCGGCCCGGTGGGCCGGCCGGTCAGGCCTGTCCGACCTCGAACCGGACGAACCGGCTCACCGAAACGCCTGCTCCGTCGAGCTGAGCCTTCACGGTCTTCTTGCTGTCCTGCACCGAGGACTGCTCGAGCAGCACGTTCTCCTTGAAGAACCCGTTCACCCGGCCCTCGACGATCTTCGGCAGCGCCTGCTCCGGCTTGCCCTCTTCGCGGGCGGTCGCCTCGGCGATGCGACGCTCGTTCTCGACCGTCTCGGCCGGGACCTCGTCGCGGGTGACGAACGACGGACGCATCGCGGCGACCTGCATGGCCGCGCCGCGAGCGGCCTCGACGTCGCCGCCGGAGAACTCGACGAGCACGCCGACCTGCGGCGGCAGCGACGGGTCCTTGCGGTGCATGTAGGTGGCGACCTGGCCGTCGAGCAGCGCGACGCGGCGCAGCTCGAGCTTCTCGCCGATCTTCACCGAGGCGGCCTCGATGTTCTCGGCGACGGTCTTGCCGTCCTTGAGCTTCTCGGCGAGCAGCGCGTCGAGGTCGCCGACCTTGGCCGCGGCAGCGTGCGCCACGATGTCGGCCGCGAGCGACTGGAACTCGTCGTTCTTGGCCACGAAGTCGGTCTCGGAGTTGAGCTCGATGATCGCGCCCTCGGCGGTCGCGATGAGGCCGTTGGCGGCCGTACGCTCGCCGCCACGCTTGGCGGCCTTCGCGGCGCCCTTGATGCGCAGCACCTCGACGGCCTTGTCGAAGTCGCCGTCGGCCTCGGTGAGGGCCTTCTTGGCGTCCATCATGCCCGCGCCGGTCTGGTCGCGGAGCTTCTTCACGTCAGCGGCGGAAATGTTCGCCATTGTCCGTTCTCTCAAATCGGAGGTGTACCGGTGTGCGGGCGGCTCCGCCCGCACACCGGTGTGGATCAGGACTCGGTGGTGGCCGGGGCCGGCTCGGCGACGGCGGCCTCGACGGCCTGGACCTCGGCCGCGGGGGCCTCGGCGGAGATCGGTGCCTCGGCCAGCGCGGCCGGGGCCTCACCGGTCGTCGGCGCGCTGTTCGACTCGAGCAGCTCGCGCTCCCACTCGGGCAGCGGCTCGTTCTCGGCCGGAGCGTCCGGCTTGGCGTCGGCCTTGCTGCCACCGGCGCGGGCGATGAGGCCCTCGGCGACCGCGTCCGCGACCACGCGGGTCAGCAGCGCGGCGCTGCGGATCGCGTCGTCGTTGCCCGGGATCTTGTAGTCGACCTCGTCCGGGTCGCAGTTCGTGTCGAGGATCGCGACGACCGGGATGCCCAGCTTGCGGGACTCGTCGACCGCGATGTGCTCCTTCTTGGTGTCGACGATCCACACCGCGGAGGGCACCTTCTGCATGTCGCGCAGACCGCCGAGCGTGCGCTCGAGCTTGTCCTTCTCGCGCTTGAGAACGAGTGCTTCCTTCTTCGTCAGCACGTTCTCGCCACCGGTCTGCTCGATGACCTCGAGCTCCTTGAGGCGCTGCAGCCGCTTGTAGACGGTCTGGAAGTTCGTGAGCATGCCACCCAGCCAGCGCTGGTTGACGTACGGCATACCGACCCGGCGGGCCTGCTCGGCAATGGCCTCCTGGGCCTGCTTCTTGGTGCCGACGAACAGGATCGAGCCGCCGTGCGCGACCGTCTGCTTCACGAACTCGTACGCGTTGTCGATGTACGTGAGCGTCTGCTGCAGGTCGATGATGTAGATGCCGTTGCGCTCGGTAAGGATGAAGCGCTTCATCTTCGGGTTCCAGCGTCGGGTCTGGTGCCCGAAGTGCACGCCGCTCTCGAGGAGCTGGCGCATGGAGACGACCGCCATGACTGTGGCGCGTCCTTCCCTCATCGGGCGGCGCGCTGGTTCGGCGCGCCGCGGTTTCCTCGGTTGTCGCTCCGGGCCTGTTCTCCGTCAGGAGGGACCCGTCGCCCTGGTGCCCCACGGTCGGATGGCCCCCAGCAGGGGACCGAGGAGACCGCCGCGCTGACGCTCGAAGCGCTACGCACGGTGGGCACGCGAAGTCGACCCGCGGGAGCGGGTCGCCGGGAAAGAGTCTACGCGGCCCGGGCCCAGAACGACGAACCCGCCCGTCTGCAGGTCAATTGACGGCGATCACGGCGCAGAACAGGATCGCCAGCCCGACGACGATCGCCAGCGCGCCCGGGCGGGCCAGCAGCTGCGGGAGCGAGTCGGCCCGCCGGTCCCCCGGCCCCGACCACACGCGCGAGATCGCCCCCGCGCCGAGCAGCGCGATGCCGACGACCCCGAGCCCGCCGCCGAGCGCACCTGCGGAATCCGCATCCGCGCCCCAGGCCGCCCGCCAGCTCAGGACCGCGGACGGGATCGCCGCGACGAGCAGCACGACCAGGATCCCGACGATCCGCGCGGCCCTCCGCCACTGCTTCGGCGTCGGCCGCCGCCGGGCCGGCCGGACCCGCGGCTCCGGCACCCGCGGCTCCGGCATCGGCACCGCGCGTTCGAGGGACGCCGGTCGCTCCGGCGACGCGGACGGCTCCGGTGGTGCCTCGACGACGACCGGTGCGGCTTCCTGCTCATCGTGCGGACGTCCGGGGAGCAGACGTTGCACCAGGCGACGGACGGGGAGCGCGCGGTCTTTGCGGGTTTCTTCCCGGGCCGGGGCGTCCGGCTCGAGCGTGAGCGCGCCGGGGCGCGGGGCGAGGGGGTGTTCGACCGGGGGCTCGGTGACGTCCGGGCCGGGGCCGAACGGGCCCAGCTTCTGGGGGGTCTCCTCGGCCGCGCGGGCGCGGGCCCGGGTGCGGGCGACGAGGTCGTCGAAGGCCGGGACGGGTTCGGCGATCGTGATCGGGTTGGGGAGGGGTTGGGTGGTGGAGTCCAGCGCGAACACGCCGGGGTGCTCGACCGGCCGTTCCGCGACCGGCGGCGGTCCGGCCGGGACCGATGGCGCGGCCGGCAGCGGCGCGCCTGGGGCCAGCACGGCCGGAGGCGGGGTCGGCGCGGCCGCGGGCGGGGCCGGTGCGGCCGCGGGCGGGGTCGGCGCGGCCGCCGGCGGACCGGCCGGGGGTGGCGCGCTCGCCTCGACCAGGCCGAGCCGTTGCAGTACGGACTCGGTGTCCGACCAGTGGGAGGCCGTCTCGGCCGGCGGCGGGAGCGCGGAGGTTGGCGGGAGCGGGGAGGTTGGCGGGAGCGGGGAGGTTGGCGGGAGCGCTGGGGTTGCCGGGGCCGCGGGCGCTCCGGTTGCTCGATGCGCTTCGGGCGCTCGGGCGGGTTCGGGCGCTCGGGCGGGTTCGGGCGCTCGGGCGGGTTCGGGCGCTCGGGCGGCTTCGCGGGCTCGGGCCGTTTCGCGCGCTCGGGCGGCGGGCGGCCGGGGCGCCTCGGTGGCGGGGGGCGGCTCGGGCGGGGCGGCCAGGGGCTTCGGGACGGCCAGCGAGCGGTAGGCCTGGATCAGATCGAGCGCGGCCTGGTGCTCGACCACCGGCACCGGAGCTTCCTCCGCGGTCGGCTGGGCCTCGACGCCGGCTTCGGCGACGTCCGAATTGGGCTTGGGCTCGGCCGCGGACGCGCGGCCGGGAGGCGTCCGCAGGGAAGAACGGGAACCGGTGCTGCGGGGCTTGGCCTTCGGGGTAACGGACGACGGCGCGTCAGCCGACGGGGCACCGGCCGACGGCGAGTCAGCCGATTGGGGAGCCTTGGCGACCGCCCGGCGGGGGGCGCGGGTCGCGGCGGCCGAGGTGCGCTTGCGCGGCGCCCGGGCCGGACGGGGAGCATCCTCGGGCGTGCCCGGGGACGGCGGATCCTCGACCATCGGCTCTCCTCCCGCAACGGCGCGTCCTGGAGCCCCGTGGAGCCAACGCCGGAAGCAGACGTTACCGACTCATCCATCGGTGTTCACTGACCGACCCGGCGCTACGCGCGTGCGTCACTCTCAGCAACAAGAGCGGTTTACCCGTTTTACCCTATAACGCGAACCAGGATCCGCCGATTATGCGGACCTTAAGTCGAGATATGGTGGGCCAAAAACCCCGGCCCGCGTGCTGAACAGGAAAGACAGCGCTTATCGTCTGGGGTCATGACCCCAGGCAGTAATACGTTCGGCCAGTCCTCGGAAACACGACGTGGCGTCACCAGGATGCGCGGCTTCGCCACGACGATCTTCACCGAGATGACCGCGCTGGCGACCCGCACCGGGGCGATCAACCTGGGGCAGGGTTTCCCCGACACCGACGGCCCCGACCTGATGCTGCGGACCGCGGTGCAGGCGATCCAGTCGGGTCAGAACCAGTACGCGCCCGGCCCCGGCACCCCGGACCTGCGGACCGCGATCGCCCGCCACCAGGGCGACTGGTACGGCCTGGACTACGACCCGGACACCGAGGTGCTGGTCACCGCGGGCGCGACCGAGGCCATCGCGGCCACGCTGATGGCGCTGTGCGAGCCGGGCTCCGAGGTGCTGTGCGTCGAGCCGTACTACGACTCCTACGCGGCGGTGATCGCGCTGGCCGGCGCGGTGCGCAGACCGGTGACGCTGCGGGCGCCGGACTACCGGCTCGACACCGCGGCGATGGAGGCGCTGATCACCCCGCGGACGCGGGTCGTGCTGATCAACTCCCCGCACAACCCGACCGGAGCGGTGTTCGACCGGCAGGAACTCAGCGAGATCGCCCGGATCTGCGTGCAGCACGACCTGATCGCGGTGACCGACGAGGTCTACGAACACCTCGTGTTTCACGGGGAACACGTTCCGCTGGCGACGCTGCCGGGCATGCGCGACCGGACCGTCACGATCTCGTCGGCCGGCAAGACGTTCAGCGCGACCGGCTGGAAGGTCGGCTGGGTCTGCGCCTCGCCGGACCTGGTCGCGTCGGTGGCGCGGGTCAAGCAGTTCCTGACGTTCACCAACGCGGCGCCGTTCCAACCCGCGGTCGCGGCCGCCCTCGGGCTGCCCCGGGAGTACTTCAGCGGGCTCGCCACCGAGCTTCGGGCCAAGCGTGACCTGCTGTGTCAGGGGTTGGTGGCCGCGGGCTTCGACGTCCACATCCCGTCCGGAACGTACTTCGTGACCGCGGACGCGGCGCCGCTCGGCGGCGTGGACGGGGTCGCGTTCTGCCGGGCGCTCCCCGAGCGCGCGGGCGTGGTGGCGGTGCCGGTCGGGGTGTTCTACGACCAGGAGGCGCACGACGTGGTGCCGGGGGCGTCGCTGGTGCGGTTCGCGTTCTGCAAGAAGGATTCGGTGCTGCAACAGGCGGTCGAGCGGCTGTCGGGCTTGCGTGACGGTGGGCCGGTGGTGGAGCCCGCGCCCCGGCGGATGCCGGGGACGATCGATCAGGCTTGGGCGCGCTGAGGGTTGGGGTTGTAGTTGTCCACAGGCCGGTGGTGCGGCGGGCGGTAGGCGGGCACGCTCGCGTTCATGCTTTTTGGGGACGTTCGGCGAGCGGGATTGTGCGTCTGGGCGGTGCTGGTGTGGCCGGCGTTGGTGGGGTTCAGTGCGGGGCCGGTGGGGGTGGCGGTTGCCTCGGGGCGGGTGCCGGCGGGGGTGGCGGTTGCCTCCGGGCGGGTGCCGGTGGGGGTCGGCGCGGGGCCGGTGCCGTCTGGTGGGTGGCGGGCGCCGGTCGGCGGACCGTTGCGGGTCGTCCGACCGTTCGACGCGCCGGACCTGCCGTACGGAGCGGGCCATCGCGGCGTCGACCTAGTGGCCGCGCCGGGCGCGGCCGTAGTCGCAGCCGGAAGCGGGGTCGTGCTGTTCGCCGGACCGGTCGGCGGCCGAGGAGTGGTCAGCGTGACCCACCCGGACGGCCGTCGCACTACGTACGGGCCGGTGCGCCCGACGGTGCGGGCCGGCCAGCACGTGGCCGTCGGGGAACCGGTGGGCCGGCTGGAGCCGGGCCACCCCGGATGCCCGGTCCCGGCGTGCCTGCACTGGGGCCTGATCGGCCCCAGTGGTTATCTCGACCCGTTGACCCTGCTGAGCCCGGGACGGGTCAGGCTCTACCCGGTGACGACCTGATCGGTGGCGAGCGGTGCGTACAGCGCGGTCGTGGAGTTGGTGTAGGCCCAGTACCGGTCGCCGTACGACCAGTGCCACCACTCGGTGGGGTAGTTGACCAGCCCGGCTTCGGTCAGAGCGGTGCTCAGAGTGGCCCGATTCGCGGCCGCCTCGGCGCTGATGTCGGGCGAGGACGTGTAGCAGCGGTTGCCGGTAGCGACCGGGCTGGCGTTGACCTCGGTGCCCATGTCGAGTTCGGTGCCGTCGTCGGCGCAGAGCGTCAGGTCGATCGCGCCGCCCGTGCAGTGCGGAGCCACCTCGGGCGGCGAGATGAACCGGGACGCCTCCCGCCGGACGAGGTCGGGGTCCCAGCCGGGGTTACGGGCGGCGAGCAGGTCTGCGTAGGCCGTGTACTGCTGGTGCTGGACGCCAGGCGGCCGATACCCCTCGACGAGCAACAGATGGGTGTGCGGTGGCAGCGCCCGCTGAGCGAGGACCAGCCGATCCCGAAGCCCGAGACGAACGTAGTGCAGCAGCGCGTTGTACCGGGCTTCGCGCCGATCGAGCCGCAGCCCGGTGCCAGCCGAGGCGTCGACGGCGGGTTCGCGGTTGTCGTGGGTCGAGATCGCTGCGATCACCGGATCGCTGAGAAGCACCATGTCGTCCGCCACCCTTGGACGGTAACCGCGCCGGTCCGTTGTCCTGACCGCGCCCACCCGAGGCGGAAGCGCGCCGTCGGACGCAGGCACGAGGCACCCGGCGCCGCGGCGCACAAGGGCGGCACGACGGCGGTTGCGGCGGGAGGGCCGTTGCGGGGTGCGGGGGTGGCGGGGCTCTGCACAAGCGGAGCGGTGACAGCCCGCGCCGAGCGGCGCGCGGCGGGACGAAGGCCGCGCGGAGCGGCACGGACGCAAGCCGCGCGAAGCGGCGCAGGCGCAAGCCCCGCGGAGCGGCGCAGGCGCAAGCCGCAAAGCGGCGCAGGGCAGGCAGGCGCAGGCGGGGCAGGCAGAGCGGGGCGCCGCAGTCAGGGTGGGCGGATTCTGCTTGTCTTCAGGCTCGGGGGTGGGCCTGACGGTAGGCCTGGCGGAGGCGGTCGACGGTGACGTGGGTGTAGATCTGCGTGGTGGCCAGCGTGGCGTGGCCTAGCAATTCCTGGACCGTTCGAAGGTCGGCGCCACCAGCCAACAGATGGGTCGCAGCGGTGTGCCGCAGGCCGTGGGGACCAAGGTCGGGCGCGCCCGGAACCTCGCGCAGTCGGTCGTGGACGATCTGACGGGCCGTCCGGGGGTCGAGGCGCCCGCCGCGGACGCCGAGCAGCAGCGCGGGGCCGCTGCGGGGGGTCGCGAGGAGCGGGCGTCCGCGGTCGAGCCAGGCAGCTAGCACGCGCTCGGCCGGCACTCCGTACGGGACGCTCCGCTCGCGGGCGCCCTTGCCGAGGACTCGGAGCAGTCGGCGCTCCCGATCGACGTCGTCGATGTCGAGTCCGCAGAGTTCGCTGACCCGTACGCCGGTTGCGTAGAGCAGCTCCAGCACGAGCGAGTTCCGGAGGGACGCCGCTTCGGCGTGCGGATCGTCCTCGGCGGAGGCACCGGTTTCAGCGCGCGGGTTGGTCGGGCCCCGCTGTCCGCGATCGGCGGACTGGCCGCCCTCACCGCGCTGGGCACCCTTGTCACGCTGGCCGGTCCTGCCAGAGGCGCCCTCGCCGCGCGGGTCGGTCTCGCCGGGCGGGGCGGTGTCACCTCGTGGGAGGCGCCTGGTGGGGCGTGGGCCGTCTAGGACGGCGGCGGCTTGGGCTTCGTCGAGGACTCTGGGGAGGTGGGCCGGGAGTTTGGGGCTGGCGAGGTTCCGGCCTGGGTCGTCGGTGCGGCGGCCGGTGCGTTGGGCCCAGGCGGTCAGGGCCCGGGCGGCGGCGGCCCGGCGGGCGAGGGTGCGGGGCGCGGCGCCGGTGCTGCGTTGGCGGGCCAGCCAGCTTCGGAGTAACGCGAGGTCGAGTGCTTCGAGCTGGTCGGCGCCGGTGCGGGACAGGTGGTCGAGCAGGAGGACGGCGTCCGCTACGTAGGCCCGGAGGGTTGTCGGCGGGTGGCTCCGCTCGTGTTCGAGGTACGCCTCGAATGCGTCCACGGTTTCCGCGAGCGCGGGCGGGAGGGCGGCGCGCAGGTCCGCCACGCGCGGTCGATGCCGAGCCATTCCCCGACCGTGCCCGTCCGACCCGCCTGCCAGCAAGCCGACCCGCCGACTCCATCCCGCCGGCGCCCAGCTCGGCCGCCGACTGCTGTGCCGCCCCTAGCCGCAGAGCGGGCAGGGCACGGAAATCGAACGAGGCCCGGGTGGCCCGGCCTGCCAGCCCTCCGACCTGCCGATTCAACCCCGCCAGCGCCAGGCTTGACCTCCGACTGCTGCGGCGCCCCCTACACACCGGGCATGAGCGCGGAGGTCAGCTATGGCCCGAGGGCCGGGCCGACCCGTCAGCCCGCTGGCCCGCTGAGCCGCCCGTGCCGCGCTGCGCCCTGCTGCGGCGCAGCGCGGCGCGGCGCGGCGCGGCGCAGCGCAGCGCAGCAGAGCGCGGCGCAGCAGAGCGCGGCG
>NZ_VIRS01000024.1 GCF_006912135.1 Cryptosporangium phraense
CCCGGGAGAGCCCGGAAAGTCGTCGATCCGCGAGAGGGCTGCAATAACAACCCCGAAAGGGGTGCGCGGACGGGCAGGGGCGCTGCCGCTTCGAAGCGCTTTAGTTACGCCTGCCTGGCGGGCGCCGGCCCCTTCCGCGACCGGCGCTCCCGGGCCGAGCCGCGGGTCGTCCCGCCGCCCCGTAGATGGTCGCCCGCCCACCCTCCGGTGGCTGGGGGTGTGCAGCGTTCCGCCCGCGGCCGGGGTGGGCTATCCCGCGGTTTGACGACTTCCCGGGGTTCTCCGGCCCCGTGAAGCCCCGAAAGGTCGTCAACCCGCGCGGGGGTTGCAATACGAGCCCGAAAGAGTGGGGTGCAGGGGCGCTGCCGCGCGAGCGGACGAGCCCGCCGGGCGCGGGGCGCCCCGCGGGCTGGAGGTGTGCAGGGTTCCGCCCGCGGCCGGGGTGGGCTATCCCGCGGTTTGACGACTTCCCGGGGTTCTCCGGCCCCGGGAGACCCCGGAAATCCGTCAATCCACGCGGGGTTGCAATAACAAGCCCGAAGAGAGGGTGCGGGCGTGTGGCGCGCGGGGGCCAGTGCGGGGGCCGGGCGGGGCGGGCCGCGGGGCTGGGGCGTCGGGGCGTTGGGCGCGGGGGAGGGATGGGCTAGGGGCGGGGGGCTTCGGCTACTTCTTTCCAGGCGGCGGCCAAGAGGGCTCGGGTCTCGCCCAGTAGCTCGGGGAGGACCTTGGTCTGGCCCACCACCGGCATGAAGTTGGTATCTCCGCCCCACCTCGGCACCACGTGTTGATGCAGGTGGGCGGCGATGCCGGCCCCGGCGACCGACCCCTGGTTCATCCCGATGTTGAACCCATGCGCCCCCGACGCCTTCCGCACCGCGCGCATCGCGTCCTGGGTGAACGCGCCCAGTTCGGCGACCTCTTCCCCGGACAGATCCGTGTAGTCGGGCACGTGCCGGTACGGGACGACCATCAGGTGCCCGGAGTTGTACGGGTACAGGTTCAGCAGCGCGTACACGTGCGTACCCCGGGCCAGGATCAACCCCTGCTCGTCCGGCAACGAGGGCATGACGTCGAACGGACACGCGTCGGAGTCGTCGGCCGGCTTCTCGCCCTTGATGTACGCCATCCGGTGCGGCGTCCACAGTCGCTGGAAGTGATCGGGGTCGCCGGCCCCCCGCTGCCGTTCGATCTCCGGACCCGTCATGCCGACGATCCTAGGAGAGCGCCTTCGCAGCCAGGGTGGGCGGCATCGGCTCGTACCGGGCGAATGTCCGCGTGAAGGTCGCGGTGCCGGACGTCAGGGAGCGGAGCTCGGGGGAGTACCGGGTCAGCTCGACCGCCGGAACCTCGGCGTGCACCACCGTGCGGTCCTCGCCCGTCGGCTCGGTGCCCAGCACCCGCCCCCGGCGCCCGGACAGGTCGCTCATCACCGGGCCGACGAACGAGTCCGGCACCGTGATGTCGACCTCGTCGACGGGTTCGAGCAGGCTGATCGTGCCCGTGGACGCGGCCTCCCGCAGCGCCAGCGCCCCGGCCAGCTGGAACGCCGCATCCGACGAGTCGACGCTGTGCGCCTTGCCGTCGACCAGCGTCACCCGGACGTCGACGACCGGGAAGCCGGCGACCAGCCCGCGCTCCATCTGCTGCCGGACGCCCTTCTGCACCGACGGGATGTACTGGTGCGGCACCGCCCCGCCGACCACCCGGTCGACGAACTCGAACCCGCCGCCGGTCGGCAACGGCTCGATCTCGATGTCGCAGATCGCGTACTGGCCGTGCCCGCCGGACTGCTTCACGTGCCTCCCGTGACCCTTCGCCGGCCCGGCGAACGTCTCGCGCAGCGGTACCCGAACCGGCTCGGTGTCCAGGTCGACGCCGCCGGCCCGCAACCGGTCGAGGACGACGTCGGCGTGGGCCTCGCCCATCGTCCAGAGCACCAGCTGGCCGGTCTCCGGGTTGCGTTCCATCCGCAGGGTCGCGTCCCCGGCCACCAGCCGGGACAGGTTCTTGGCCAGCGCGTCCTCGTCGCTGCGGGTGCGGGCGACGACCGCGACCGGGAGCAGCGGCTCGGGCAGGTCCCACGGCGCGACCAGCAGCGGCTCCTCGCGCGACGAGATCGTGTCGCCGGTCTCGGCGCTGCCGACCTTGGTCAGCGCGCACAGGTCACCGGCGACCGCGTACGGCACCTCGCGCAGCGACGTCCCCAGCGGCGAGTACAGGTGGGCGGCGCGCTCGTCGGCGTCGTGATCGGGCTCGGTCGCCGGCCGGACGCCGTGCCCGGACACGTGCACGACGTCCTCCGCGCGCAGCGTCCCGGAGAAGACCCGGACCAGCGAGACCCGTCCGACGTAGGGGTCGACGGTCGTCTTGACGACCTCGGCCACCAACGGGCCGTCCGGGTCCGCGGTCAACAGGTCGACCGGGTCGCCCGACAGCGTGGTGACCGCCGGAGCCGGGCGCTCGGACGGCGGCGGGCAGGCCCGGACGATGCCGTCCAACAGCTCGGCCAGGCCGACGCCGGTGCTCGGGTCGGCCGGCAGCACCGGGTAGAACGTGCCCTGGGACACCGCGGTCTCCAGGTCCGAGATCAGCACCTGCGGGTCGATCTCCTCGCCCGAGAGGTACCGGTCCATCAGGGTCTCGTCCTCGCTCTCGGCGATGATCCCCTCGATCAGCGAGTTCCG
Organism: Cryptosporangium phraense; assembly: GCF_006912135.1. Classification (NCBI taxonomy): domain Bacteria; kingdom Bacillati; phylum Actinomycetota; class Actinomycetes; order Cryptosporangiales; family Cryptosporangiaceae; genus Cryptosporangium; species Cryptosporangium phraense. Next base: position 2,685 of record NZ_VIRS01000024.1, read on the forward strand.
GGCCTCCTCGATCAGCTCCAGGTGCTCGGGGTCGGCCGGGCGCAGCACCGGCTCGCGGCCGCCCTCGCTGTAGTCGTAGATCTGCTGGGTGACCAGCCCGATCAGCCCGACGGTCCGGGTCTGCTCGGTCGCGCCGCTGATCCCGCCGAGGAAGTCCGCGAGCGACTGCTTGCCGTCGGCCGGCGGCGCGTTCTCGTCGACCTCGTGCACCGGCAGGTACAGCGGCAGCACGCCGTCACCGAACACCCGCTGGCAGATCGCCACCGCTTCGTCGAAGTCCGCGCGCGGATGGTCGAGCCTCGTGACGACCACCGCGCGGGGCATCCCCACCCGGGCGCACTCCTCCCACAGCGCGATCGTGCTGGCGTCCACCCCGTCGACCGCGGAGATCACGAACAGGGCCGCGTCGGCGGCGCGCAGGCCGGCCCGCAGCTCGCCGACGAAGTCGGCGTAGCCCGGAGTGTCGAGCAGGTTGATCTTCACCCCGCGGTACAGCAGCGGCGCGAGCTGCAGCGTCACCGAGCGCTGCTGGCGGACCGCGGCCGGGTCGCTGTCGCATACCGTGGTGCCGTCGACGACCGACCCGGCCCGGGAGATCGTGCCGGTGGCCACCAGCAGCGCCTCGACCAGCGTCGTCTTGCCCGCGCCGGAGTGACCGACGAGGACGACGTTGCGGATCAACTCCGGATCGTCCACGACCGGGCCGGTGGTATTAGCCCGGTCGGGGCTGTTTGCCACTTTTTGCGCCATCGGGTGCCTCCTCGCGCTCGCCGGGACGCCCGGAGGGCGGCCAGAGCGCGCGTCCGGCCGCGCCGCCGGAGGAAGTCGATGTGATCGATCCCACACCGCCGCCCCCAGGTGGGGCAACCCTGCCGGGGGCGCCGGATCGATTCTGTCGCGCGGCGCGGACGCGGGCGGGGTAAGGCTGCCCTTCCCTCGGCGCCCCGGAGGCCCCGGTCGAGCTACGGATATCGTGGGCTGACCCCCGAGCCCCAGCGAGAAGGATCTCCATGTCCAACGTCCTGTCGCGCGCCCGCATCCAGGCGGTGACCGGCCCGATCGGTGCCGCGCTGGTGCGCACCGGTCTGACTCCGGACGCGATGACGCTCATCGGGACAACCGGCGTCGTGCTGTCGTCGATCTTCCTGGTCGTACCCGGGCACGTGCTCGCCGGTGGCATCGCGATCACGTTCTTCGCGCTCACCGACATGCTCGACGGTGCGATGGCCAGGGCCCGCGGCTGGTCCAGCCGCTGGGGCGCGTTCCTCGACTCGACCTGCGACCGGCTCGCCGACGCCTCGATCTTCGCCGCCGCCGCGTACTGGCTGTTCCGGGAAGACCGCGACTCGGCCGGCATCGCCGCGCTGCTCTGCCTGATCACCGGCGTCCTCGTCTCGTACGCGAAGGCGCGGGCCGAGGGCCTCGGACTGACCGCGAACGTCGGCATCGCCGAGCGCACCGAGCGGCTGGTGCTGGTCGGGGTCGGCGGAGTGCTCGAGGTACTCGGGGTGCCCGGCGGCATCGAGTGGATCCTCTGGCTGCTCACCGTGCTGGCCGCGGTCACCGTCGGGCAGCGCGTCAAGGCGGTCTGGGACCAGACCAAGGACGACCGGGTGCGTCCGGCCGTGCCGCTGGACACCGGTCCGGTGCCGCCCCCGGCGGGCGGGGAGAACGCGTGAACGAGCGCGTCACGGGGGCCGCGTACGCGGCCGGGTGGAAGCTGGTCCGGGTCCTGCCCGAGAAGCCGGTGCGGGCGCTGTTCGAGGGCGGGGCCGGCTGGTTCGCCGGCCGAGGCGGGGCCGGTCCCCGCCGGCTGGCCGCGAACCTGCGACGGGTCGTCCCGGGAGCCTCCGACGCCGAGATCGCCGACCTCACCAAACGCGGCCTGCGGTCCTACGCCCGCTACTGGTACGAGGCGTTCCGGCTGCCCGAGTGGTCGACCGACGAGCTCCAGCGCCGGTTCGTGCTGGAGAACGCGGTCCTGCTCGACGACGCGGTGGCCGAGGGCAACGGCGTCGTCGTCGCGCTGCCGCACGCCGCGAACTGGGACCTCGCCGGGGCCTGGGCCACCGTGCACGGCATCCCGGTCACGACCGTCGCCGAGCGGCTCAAGCCCGAGGACCTCTACCAGCGGTTCCTGGCCTTCCGGCGCGCGCTCGGCATGGAGATCCTGCCGCTCACCGGCGGCAACCGGCCGCCGCTCGACGTCCTCACCGAGCGGATCCGCGACGGCCGGGTGGTGGTGCTGCTGGCCGAGCGCGACCTGTCGGCCCGCGGGGTCGAGGTCGACTTCTTCGGCGAACGCACGAAGATGCCGGCCGGTCCGGCGGTGCTGGCCCTGCGCACGGGTGCCCCGCTGTTCGGGCTCGCCCTCTGGAACGACGGCCCGGTCACCCGGGCCCGCCTGATCCCGATCCCGGTCGACGCCGACCCGGCCGACGAACACCATCGGGACGCAACCCGGGTGGCCGCGGTGACTCAGCAGGTGGCCGACGCGCTCGCGGAAGGCATCGCCGAACACCCGGTCGACTGGCACATGCTCCAACCCCTCTGGCTGGCCGACCTGCCGCCCCGGCGCCGCCGCGCCGCCGCGGTGGCGGACTGACTGACCGGGAGCGGGCTGCCATGAAGGTCGGAATCGTCTGCCCCTACTCGTTCGACGTGCCCGGCGGCGTGCAGGCGCACGTCCGCGACCTGGCCGAGGCGCTGATCGGCCTCGGCCACGAGGTGTCGGTGCTGGCGCCGGCGCTCGAGCCGGAGAACGGACCGGGGCTGCCCGACTTCGTGGTGCCGGCCGGACGCGCGGTCCCGGTGCCGTTCAACGGATCCGTGGCCCGGCTGGCGTTCGGGCCGCTCGCGCTGGCCCGGGTCCGGCGCTGGCTGCGCGACGGCCGGTTCGACGTCCTGCACGTGCACGAGCCGATCGCGCCCTCGCTCTCGCTGCTGGCCTGCGTCGTCGCGACCGGCCCGATCGTCGCCACGTTCCACACCGCGACCCAGCGGTCGCGCACGCTGGCCGCGGTGCACAGCGCGCTGCAGCCGGTGCTGGAGAAGATCACCGCCCGGATCGCGGTCTCGGCGCTGGCCCGCCGGGTCCAGGTCGAGCACCTCGACGGGGGAGCGGTCGAGATCCCCAACGGCGTGGCGGTCGGCAAGTTCGCCGGCGCGGTGCCGCTGCCCGGGTGGCCGGGGGAGGGCGGGACGCTGGGCTTCCTCGGCCGGTTCGGCGAGCCGCGCAAGGGCTTCGCCGTCCTCGCCGACGCGTTCGCGACGCTCGCGCCGAAACGGCCGGGCCTGCGGCTGCTGGTGGCCGGCCCGGGCGACGCCGACGAGGCCCTGGACGCGATCCCGCGCGCGCTGCGTCCCCGGGTGACGCTGCTCGGCACGGTCTCGGAGACCGATAAGGCCCGGATGCTGCGCAGCGTCGACGTCTACGTGGCCCCGAACACCGGCGGCGAGTCGTTCGGGATCATCCTCACCGAGGCGATGGCGGCCGGGGCCACGATCGCCGCCAGCGACCTCGACGCGTTCCGCCGGGTGCTCGACGACGGGCGCGCGGGCGCGCTGTTCCCGACCGGGCAGCCGGCCGCGCTGGCCGCGTGCCTGGAGCGGCTGCTCGACGACCCGGCCCAGCGCCGGGCGCTGGCCGCGACCGGCCAGGCCACCGTGGCCGCGTTCGACTGGCCGGTGGTCGCCGCCCGCGTGGTCGACGTCTACCAGAGCGCGATCGCCGCCTATCCGAGCGAACCGATGGTCACGGACGCGGACGAGGTCTCCACCCACCGCTTGCCGCAGTATCTGCGTGAACGTCTGCGTTAGTTGCTTACTGTTCGCTGTCGTCTCCCTCACCGTGTAACACCACGGATGCACAGCTCGGCTACAGTCAGCTCGTGGATTGGCCCCTTGTCGCCGCGGTGGCGCTGGTGCTCGTCCTCGTCTATGTCTGGTGGCTGGCCCGGCGCATCACCCGCTTGACCGCCCGCACCGCCGCCGCGCTCGACGCACTCGAGGAACAGCTGGGCCGGCGGGCCAAGGCCGCCGCCGAGCTCCCGGCCGCCCGCGAGGTCGCGACGATCGCGCTGAGCAGCGGCCGCGCCGACTCCGACGCCCGCCAGGGCGCCGAGAACGATCTCGTCCGCGAGCTGCGCCACCTGGGTCCGGACGCGCTGGCCGCCCCCGACCTGCCGGCCGAGAACCGCCGGCTGGTCGTCGCCCGCCAGGTCTACAACGACGCGGTCCGCGACACCCGGTCGCTGCGCACGGCCCGGATCCCGCGGGCGTTCCGGCTCGGCTCCGGCGCCCTTCCGCTGTACTTCGACATCGACGAGGTCGATCTCGACGCGGTGGCCCACCAGCAGGCGGCCCGCACCGCCCGGGCGACGGCGGCGCTGCCCGACCGCGAGCCGCTCGCGTAACGATTTCCCCTCGCCGACCAGGTCTTCACCGGCGGTAGGATGGGGCCGATTCCCCAGTCTCTTTGAAAGGCGTCGCACCGTGTCCGCCGTCGAGAACACCTCCACCGTTGGTACTGCCCGGGTCAAGCGCGGCATGGCCGAAATGCTCAAGGGCGGCGTGATCATGGACGTCGTCACGCCCGAGCAGGCGAAGATCGCCGAAGACTCCGGCGCGGTGGCGGTGATGGCGCTCGAGCGGGTTCCGGCCGACATCCGGGCCCAGGGCGGGGTCGCCCGGATGAGCGACCCGGACATGGTCGAGGGCATCGTGAACGCGGTGTCGATCCCGGTGATGGCCAAGGCCCGGATCGGGCACTTCGTCGAGGCCCAGGTGCTGCAGGCGCTCGGCGTCGACTACGTCGACGAGTCCGAGGTGCTCACCCCGGCCGACGAGGCCCACCACATCGACAAGTGGGCGTTCACCGTGCCGTTCGTCTGCGGCGCGACCAACCTCGGCGAGGCCCTGCGCCGCATCGCCGAGGGCGCGGCGATGATCCGCTCCAAGGGCGAGGCCGGCACCGGCAACGTCGTCGAGGCCACCCGGCACATGCGTTCGATCCGGTCGGAGATCCGCCGGCTGGCCACGCTCGACGAGACCGAGCTGTTCGTCGCGGCGAAGAACCTCCAGGCTCCGTACGAGCTGGTCAAGGAGGTCGCCGGGCTCGGCAAGCTGCCGGTCGTGCTGTTCACCGCCGGCGGCATCGCCACCCCGGCCGACGCGGCGATGATGATGCAGCTGGGCGCCGAGGGCGTGTTCGTCGGCTCCGGCATCTTCAAGTCCGGCGACCCGGCCAAGCGGGCCGAGGCGATCGTCAAGGCCACCACGTTCCACGACGACCCCGACGTGATCGCCAAGGTCTCCCGCGGGCTCGGCGAGGCGATGGTCGGGCTCAACGTCGACACGCTGCCGGTCGACCAGAAGTACGCGTCCCGCGGGTGGTGATCGGGGTCCTCGCCCTGCAGGGCGATGTTCGGGAACATCTGCGCGCGCTGGACGAGGTCGGCGCCTCCGCCGTGCCGGTCCGCCGGCCGGAGGAGCTCGAGGCCGTCGACGGCCTGGTGGTGCCGGGCGGCGAGTCGACCACGATGAGCAACCTGGCCAAGGTGTTCGGCCTGCTCGAACCGGTCCGTGCGCGGATCCGGAGCGGCCTGCCCGTGTACGGATCCTGCGCGGGCATGATCATGCTGGCCGGCACCGTGCTCGACGGCCGGGCCGATCAGGAGAGCTTCGGCGGCATCGACATGGTCGTGCGCCGCAACGCGTTCGGCCGCCAGGTGGATTCGTTCGAGACGGATCTGGACTTCCAGGGTGGTTCGGTTCACGCGGTCTTCATCCGCGCGCCGTGGGTGGAAAAGGTCGGTCCGGACGTCGAGGTGCTCGCCCGGGTCACCGGCGGGGCCGCGGACGGTAGGGTGGTCGCGGTTCGTCAGGGGAATCTGCTGGCGACGTCCTTCCACCCGGAGTTGACGGGTGACCTCCGCGTACACGACCTGTTCGTGCGGATGGTGTCGGACGCGAAGACGAAAGAGGAGGCAAAACGGTGAGCGGCCACTCCAAATGGGCTACCACGAAGCACAAAAAGGCCGTCATCGACGCCAAGCGCGGCAAGATGTTCGCCAAGCTGATCAAGAACGTCGAGGTCGCGGCCCGCACCGGCGGCGGCGACCCGGCCGGTAACCCGACGCTGTACGACGCCATCCAGAAGGCGAAGAAGAGCTCGGTCCCGAACGACAACATCGACCGCGCGGTCAAGCGCGGCTCCGGGGCCGAGGGCGGCGGCGCCGACTACCAGAACATCACGTACGAGGGGTACGGCCCCAACGGCGTCGCGGTGCTGATCGAGTGCCTCACCGACAACCGCAACCGGGCGGCGTCCGAGGTCCGGATCGCGATGACCCGCAACGGGGGCGCGATGGCCGACCCGGGCAGCGTCGCATACCTGTTCCACCGCAAGGGCGTCGTGATCGTCCCCAAGGGCGAGCTGTCCGAGGACGACGTGCTGCTCGCGGTGCTCGAGGCCGGTGCCGAGGAGGTCAACGACCTCGGCGAGGAGTTCGAGGTCGTCAGCGAGCCGACCGACCTCGTCGCGGTGCGTACCGCGCTGCAGGACGCCGGCATCGACTACGACTCGGCCGAGTCCAGCTTCGTGCCCAGCATGCAGATCCCGCTCGACGCCGAGGGCGCGCGCAAGGTCTTCAAGCTGATCGACGCGCTGGAAGACAGCGACGACGTGCAGAACGTCTACGCGAACTTCGACGTCTCCGACGAGGTCATGGCCGAGGTCGGCTGACGTTTGTGGTTTGATCCCTTCCGTACCGAACAGCTGTACGGAGGTGGACCGGTTTGCGCGTGCTCGGGGTCGATCCGGGTCTTACCCGGTGCGGGGTCGGCGTGGTCGAGGGCGCGCCCGGCCGGCGGTGCCGTCTCGTCCACGTGGACGTGATCCGCACGCCGGCCGACGCCGAGCTCGGGTCCCGGCTGGTCGCGATCGCGGACGGCCTGGCGCTGGCGATCGAGGAGCACCGGCCCGAGGCGGTCGCGGTCGAGCGGGTGTTCAGCCAGCACAACGTCCGGACCGTGATGGGCACCGCGCAGGCCGCGGCGATGGCGATCGTCGCGGCGACGCGGGCCGGGCTGCCGGTCGCGCTGCACACGCCGTCCGAGGTGAAGGCGGCCGTCTCCGGCTCCGGTACCGCCGACAAGGCCCAGGTCGGCCTGATGGTGACCCGCATCCTCGGCCTCGCCGAGACCCCGAGACCGGCCGACGCGGCCGACGCGCTCGCCCTCGCGATCTGCCACCTCTGGCGCGCCCCGGCGCAAGCGAGGCTGCAGCAAGCGCTGGCCCGCTCGTCGGCCGCCGCGCGTGTGCTCGCGCCCCGCGACCGGGCGGTGGGCGAATGATCGCCTCGGTCCGTGGCGAGGTCGCCGCGGTCGGTCCCGACGGGGCGGTGGTCGAGGTCGGGGGCGTCGGGATCGCGGTGCACTGCACCCCGGCCACGCTGGCCGGCCTGCGGGTCGGCTCGCCGACCCGGCTCGCGACCAGCCTGGTCGTCCGCGAGGACTCGCTGACCCTCTACGGCTTCGCCTCCGACGACGAGCGGACGCTCTTCGAGCTGCTCCAGACCGCGAGCGGCGTCGGGCCGCGCCTGGCTCTGGCGGTGCTCGCCGTGCACTCTCCGGACGCCGTCCGGCTGGCCATCGCGGCCGCCGACCACACCGCGCTGACCCGCGTCCCCGGCATCGGCAAGAAGGGGGCGGAACGGCTGGTCCTGGAGCTGCGCGACCGGATCGGCTCGATCGACCCGGTGGCCACGCCCGACCTGGTCGCCCCGGGCACCGCGGGCTGGCAGCCGGCCGTCCGCGACGGCCTCACCGGCCTGGGCTGGTCGGCCAAGGAGGCCGAGGACGCGGTCGCGCTCGTCGCCGCCGACTCCGAGGGCCGGCCGATCGAGGTCGCGGTCGCGCTGCGCCGGGCCATCCAGGTGCTCGGGAAGAACCGATGACCGACGACGTCGTCTCCGCCTGGGCCGCCCCCGAGGAACGGGACGTCGAGAGCAGCCTGCGCCCCAAGCAGCTCGACGACTTCATCGGCCAGCACCGGGTCCGCGAACAGCTCGAGGTGCTGCTGCACAGCGCCCAGCGCCGTAACCGCCCTCCGGACCACATCCTGCTCTCCGGTCCGCCCGGCCTCGGCAAGACCAGCCTGGCGATGATCGTCGCGGCCGAGCTGGGCAGCGCGATCCGGGTCACCAGCGGCCCGGCGATCGAACGTTCCGGCGACCTGGCCGCGGTGCTGACCACGCTCGCCCACGGCGACGTCCTGTTCATCGACGAGATCCACCGCATCGCCCGCCCGGCCGAGGAGCTGCTGTACTCGGCGATGGAGGACTTCCGGGTCGACGTCGTCGTCGGCAAGGGCCCCGGCGCGACCGCGATCCCGCTCGACGTCGAGCCGTTCACGCTGGTCGGGGCCACGACCCGGTCGGGCCTGCTGACCGGCCCGCTGCGCGACCGGTTCGGTTTCGTCGCGCACCTCGACTTCTACGACGCGTCCGATCTCGAAGAAGTGCTGGCGCGATCGGCGTCCATCCTGGGCGTCCGGATCGACCCGGCGGGGGCGGCGGAGATCGCGAGCCGGTCCCGGGGCACCCCGCGCATCGCGAACCGTCTGCTCCGGCGGGTGCGTGACTACGCCGAGGTCCGGGCCGACGGCGAGGTGACCGAGGCGGTCGCCCGGGCCGCGCTCGCGGTGTACGAGGTGGACCAGGTCGGGCTCGACCGCCTGGACCGCGCGGTGCTCGACGCGCTGGTCGGATCGTTCGGCGGGGGACCGGTCGGGCTGTCGACGCTCGCGGTCGCGGTCGGCGAGGAACCGGGGACGGTCGAGGAGGTCGCCGAGCCGTTCCTGGTGCGGGCCGGGTTCCTGGCCCGGACCCCCCGCGGACGCGTGGCCACCCCGGCGGCCTGGGCCCACCTGGGGAAGACTCCGCCCCCGGGCACCCCCGCACCGGCGCCCGACCTCTTTGGCGGGACGTTCCGATCCGGGTCGTGACGTCACGGAACGTTGCCGCGAGCCCGATCGTTGTGACCGCGTGGCAGCGGCTCGAGCAGCTGCTACTAGACTTCCGCAGTCGCACCCCCGCAATACCCCGATGACGAATGCATGAGAGGGCCCTCCGTGGAGCTAGAAGCCGCGCAACAGAGCTCGGGCGGTGGGAGCATCCTGCCTCTGCTGCTGCTGGTCGGCGTGTTCGCGCTGATGTACTTCCTGGTCATCCGGCCGCAGTCGCAGCGCCGCAAGCAGATGACCAGCATGCAGAACCAGGTCGAAGAGGGCGCGCCGGTCATGACCCTGGGCGGCCTCTACGGCACGGTCGTGTCGACCGAGGGTGACTCGGTACTGCTCGAGGTCTCGCCGGGCGTCACGAACCGTTACGCGCGGGCCGCGATCGCCAAGGTGCTGTCCGACGAGGAAGCCGTCAAGGCGGGCATGGCGGCCAACGAGGACGCGGTGGACGAGGACGACGTGCCGGTCACCGACGCGGTGCTGGTCGAGGAGCCCGAGGCCCCGGCCGCTCCGGTGACCCCGGCTCCGGCGACCCCGGCCGCGCCGGCGTCGTCCGACATCGTGCCGGACCCGACCGCCGACCCGCGTCCCGCGACCACCGACGCGGAGCCGAGCAAGGGCACCGAGCGCCGCTGAACCGCCGGAGGTGGCGCGGCCGCGCGCCGCGCCACCTGTGCAACCGGTAAGGGGCCTGCACGCGAGGGTCCGACCGGATAGCGTCACCAATCGGACGTACCGTCGCCGCCTCGCTGTGGACAGCAGTCTCGCTGTGGACAGCACCGGGCGCGGGTAGCGCGAACTCACGGGGCCGCAGAACCGCCGCCCCAGCACTGAAGGAGACCTTTCAGCCGTGGCACCACCTCGCGGACAGCTGCGTGCCGGGCGATACCTCGCCTCTCTCGCGGTCATCGTGATCGCGCTCTACGCGCTCGTGTTCTTCGCCGGCAGCGGGTCGCTGAAGGACAAGCTCACCCCACGGCTCGGCCTCGACCTGCAGGGCGGCACGACCGTGACGCTGCACGCGGCCCAGGCCGGCGGCAAGGCTCCCGACGCCGAGCAGCTCGAACAGGCGCGCCAGATCATCGAGAACCGCGTCAACGGCACCGGTGTCGCCGAGGCCGAAGTGGTCACCGAGGGCGATTCCAACATCGTCATCAACGCGCCCGGCCAGAACAACGACGCGATCAAGCAGGTCGGCGAGCCGGCCCAGCTGCGGTTCCGTGCGGTGCTCGAGTCGGCCCAGGACATCGACGCGATCAAGGCGACGGCCGCGGCCGCCTCGCCCACCCCGTCCGCGTCGGGCTCGGTGTCGCCCAGCCCGTCGACGTCCGGATCGGCGTCCCCGTCGCCGTCGTCGTCGGCCAAGGTGCAGGCCAGCCCGTCCGCCTCGGGCGGCGGGGGTGGCGGCAGCGCGCCGGAGGTGGCTCCGGCCGCCGCGCCGGCGGTGGACGACAGTCCGACCCCGGGGACCTCCGCGTCGCCGTCGGCGAAGGCCAGCCAATCGGCCGGGGCCACGCCGTCGACCAGCGCGAGCGCGTCCGCGAGCCCGACCCCGGCGGCGACCCCGACGTCGGCGAGCCAGGCGGCGCTGCAGAAGTCCGCGCTCGCGAAGTTCCCCAAGGAAGCCGCGACCTACGTGGCCCAGGGCTCGGCGGAAGACTTCGCCGGGGCGGCGACGAACCCGCAGCTGGCCGCGATCTTCGAGCCCGGGGCCAAGAAGCTGACCGAGGCCGAGGTCGCCGCGCTGCCGATCGACTGGCAGTTCAAGGTCCCGTGGATCACCTGCAAGATGCTGAACAACCGGCCGGCCGGTTCGGTCGACGCGGTCGGCCAGCAGGTCGTGGCCTGTCAGGACACGACCAAGTACAAGCTGGAGAAGGCCGGGGTCGTCGGTACCGACATCGACACCGCGAGCTTCACGTTCAACGCGCAGCAGGGCGGCTGGGTCGTCAACCTGAAGTTCACGAACAAGGGTCAGGACAAGTGGACCAACCTGACCAAGGCCACGCTGCAGAAGCAGGTCGCGGTCGTCCTCGACAACGACGTGATCTCCGCGCCGACGACCAACGAGGTCATCACCGGTGACACCCAGATCAGCGGTCAGTTCACCAAGGTCGAGGCGCAAGACCTGGCGGCGAAGCTGAAGTTCGGCGCGCTGCCGCTCTCGTTCACGGTCGAGACCGCGGAGTCGATCTCGCCGACGCTCGGCATCGAGCAGCTCGAGGCCGGTCTGCTGGCCGGCGGTATCGGGCTGGCGCTGGTCATCGTCTACTCGCTGATCTACTACCGGGCGCTCGGCCTGGTCACGATCGCCAGCCTGGTCGTGTCCGGCGCGATCATCTACGCGTCGATCATCCTGCTCGGACGGCAGATCGGGCTGACGCTCACGCTCGCCGGCGTCGCCGGCTTCATCGTCGCGGTCGGTATCACCGCGGACTCGTTCGTCGTGTTCTTCGAACGTCTGAAGGACGAGGTGCGCGAAGGCCGGAGTGTCCGCTCGGCGGTGCCGCGGGCCTGGGCCCGGGCCCGGCGCACGATCCTCTCGGCCGACGCGGTCTCGTTCCTGGCCGCCGCCGTGCTCTACATCCTGGCGGTCGGCGCGGTGAAGGGCTTCGCGTTCACGCTGGGCCTGTCCACGCTGGTCGACGTCATCATCGTCTTCCTCTTCACCCACCCGCTGGTCGCCGTTCTGGCCCGCTCGCGCCGCTTCACCTCGCCTCGCTTCTCGGGCCTGGGTACGCTGCGTAAGGCCCCTCCGGTCGGCGGGGCCGCCGGACGGCCCGCGACCGCCCGTCGTGTCAGCCCGAAGGAGTCCTGAGATGGGACTGGCCGGTCGCCTCTATCGGGGCGAGACGAACTTCGACTTCATCGGCTCGCGGAAGCGGTGGTACATCGCGTCCGTGGTCATCGGGCTGATCTGTATCGGCGCGATCGTGTTCCGCGGCTTCAACTGGGGCATCGAGTTCTCCGGTGGCACGTCGTTCGTGTTCAAGCCGCCGACGAACGTCACGCTCGAGCAGGTCTCCGAGACCGTCGACGGCGCCGGCGTCGAGGTGCAGACCGCGCAGGAGGCCGGGCGCGGCGGTGACGTCAAGTACGTCCTGAAGACCGAGTCGCTGAGCGTCACGCAGACGTCGGCGGTGAAGTCGGCGCTGTCCGAGCGGTACGACATCGCGCAGAACGAGATCACCGACAACCAGGTGAGCTCGTCCTGGGGCGGGCAGGTCACCGACAAGGCGCTGATCGCCCTGCTGGTGTTCCTGGTGCTGGTCGCCGCGTATCTGGCGATCCGGTTCGAGGCCCGGATGGCGATCGCCGCGCTGCTCGCGCTGTTGCACGACCTGTTGCTGACAGCCGGGGTGTACTCGATCGTCGGGTTCGAGGTCACGCCGTCGACGATCGTCGGTCTGCTCACGATCCTCGGTTTCTCGCTGTACGACACGGTCGTCGTGTTCGACAAGGTCTCCGAAGACACCCGGGGCATCCTGGGCGGCTCGCGGATCGACTACGCCGAGGCCGCGAACAACGCGGTGAACGAGACGCTGATGCGCTCGATCAACACCTCGCTGATCTCGCTGCTGCCGGTCGGTGGCCTGCTGTTCGTCGGCGCCGGGTTGCTCGGGGTCGGCACGCTGAAGGACCTCGCGCTGGTGCTGTTCGTGGGTCTGGCGGCCGGGGCCTACTCGTCGCTGTTCCTGGCCACGCCCTGGCTCGTCGACATGAAGGAGCGGGAGCCCCGCTACCGCGCGTTGCGCGACCGCGTGGCGGCCCGTCGGGCCGCGGCGTCCAAGGCGGTCGACGTTCCGGCGTCCTCCGTCGAAGAGGTCGTGGACGAGGAGCCCGAGGCGGACGACGAGGAGTCGCAGACGGACCGGGAGCCGGCCACCGCGGGGGCGGGTTCGTCGACGTCCCGGCCCAGCCGTCCGGCGGCGAACCGGCCGCAGCAGGCGCGCCGGCGGACCGGCAACCGTCCCGGTCGTCCGGGCGGAAGCCGCAAGAAGCGATGAGCGTTTCGCCGACCGGCCGGATCGGGTCGGGTCCGGTGACGCCGGACGCGGTCGCGGACCTCGTCGCCGCGCACGTGGTCGACGTGCCCGACTTCCCCAAGCCGGGGGTCGGGTTCAAGGACCTGACCCCGCTGTTCGCCGATGGGCCGGCGTTCGCGCAGGTCATCGACGCGATCGCGACCGAGTACGGAGGCGCGTTCGACGTCGTCGCCGGCATCGAGGCCCGCGGGTTCGTGCTCGCGGCCGCGGTCGCGTACGCGAGCGGGGCCGGGCTGGTACCGATCCGCAAGGCCGGCAAGCTGCCACGCCCGACGATCTCGGAGTCGTACGCGCTGGAGTACGGCGAGGCCGTGCTCGAGGTGCACGCGGACGCGTTCGAGCCCGGCGCGCGGGTGCTGCTGCTGGACGACGTGCTGGCGACCGGAGGGACGGCGGCGGCTGCTCTGTCGCTGGTCGAACGGGCCGGCGGGCAGGTCGTGGGGTTCTCGGTGCTGATGGAGCTGGCGTTCCTGGACGGGCGGGCGCGGCTGGCCTCGCGGGAAGTACACGCGCTGCTGACCGTGTAGCCGGGCATCATCCGTTGGGCTCGGCTGTTGTGACCAGACGGGTAGCAGTCGCTGGCCTGTGCACCTGTGGAAGGCCGCGCGGTCGGCGAGGCGGTCCCGCGTAGCATGGAGAGAAGCTTCATGCGGTCCAGCAGAGGGAGCGGCCTGTGTCAGACGTCGCGCCGACGGTCGCCGGTGGGCAACAGAACCCCAGCCCGGCCGGTGATCTAGAGCCGGTCGGGGCTGATGGTGCGCTGCCGCACGCCGACACGTCCGCGGGCAACGGTTCGGGCGAGCCGGCCGGTATCGGTGCGCCCACCGGCCGCCGGGTCCGGGCCGCGCTGGCCCGGTTCGGTGCCCCGGCCTGGCAGGGCTCGGTCAACGTCGTCCTCGAGCCGTTGGTCGCCACCCACCGCGGCGCGCACCCGAAGGCCGACGTCCGCCTGTTGCAAAAGGCGTACGACGTCGCCGAGCAGTTCCACCGCGGGCAGCTGCGCAAGTCCGGCGACCCGTACATCACCCACCCGCTCGCGGTCGCGACGATCCTGGCCGAGCTGGGCATGGACACCACCACGCTGGTGGCCGCGCTGCTGCACGACACGGTGGAAGACACCGGCTACACGCTCGAGCAGCTGCACGCCGATTTCGGCGGCGAGGTCGCCCACCTGGTCGACGGCGTGACGAAGCTCGACAAGGTGCAGTTCGGCGACGCGGCCGAGGCCGAGACGATCCGCAAGATGGTCGTCGCGATGGCCCGCGACCCGCGCGTGCTGGTCATCAAGCTCGCCGACCGGCTGCACAACATGCGCACGCTGCGCTTCCTTCCGCGTCCCAAGCAGGAGAAGAAGGCCCGCGAGACGCTCGACGTGCTGGCCCCGCTGGCCCACCGGCTGGGCATGAACACGGTCAAGTGGGAGCTGGAAGACCTCGCGTTCATGACCCTGTACCCGAAGCGGTACGAGGAGATCGCGCGGCTGGTCCAGGAGCACTCGCCGGCGCGTGACCGGGGCCTGGCCGAGGTCACCAACCAGGTCCAGAACGACCTGAAGAACGCGAAGATCCGGGCCACGGTCGTCGGCCGGCCGAAGCACTACTACTCGATCTACCAGAAGATGATCGTGCGGGGCCGCGACTTCGCCGACATCTACGACCTGGTCGGCGTGCGCGTGCTCGTCGACTCGGTGCGCGACTGTTACGCCGCGCTCGGCGTCATCCACGCGTCCTGGCAGCCGGTTCCCGGTCGCTTCAAGGACTACATCGCGATGCCGAAGTTCAACATGTACCAGTCGCTGCACACGACGGTGATCGGGCCCGAGGGCAAGCCGATCGAGCTGCAGATCCGCACGCTGGCCATGCACCGCACGGCCGAGTACGGCATCGCCGCGCACTGGAAGTACAAGGAGACCAAGGGCGCCGACGTGGCCGGCCCGCCGGCCACGGTCGACGACATGGCCTGGCTGCGTCAGCTGCTCGACTGGCAGCGCGAGGCCAGCGACCCGGGCGAGTTCCTCGAGGCGCTCCGGTTCGACCTGGGCGGCCAGGAGGTCTACGTCTTCACGCCCAAGGGCGACGTGGTCGCGCTGCCCAAGGACTCGACGCCGGTCGACTTCGCGTACGCCGTGCACACCGAGGTCGGGCACCGCTGCATCGGCGCCCGGGTCAACGGCAAGCTGGTGCCGCTGGAGAGCACGCTCAACAACGGCGACACGGTCGACATCTTCACGTCGAAGTCCGAGAACGCGGGCCCGAGCCAGGACTGGCTCTCGTTCGTGAAGTCGCCGCGGGCCCGCACGAAGATCCGCCAGTACTTCGCCAAGGAGCGCCGCGAGGACGCGATCGAGTCCGGCAAGGACGCGCTTCAGCGGGTCATGCGCAAGCAGGGCCTGCCGCTGCAGCGTCTGCTGGGCGGCGACGCGCTGCTGACGATCGCCCGTGACCTGCACCTCTCCGACATCAGCGCGCTCTACGCCGCGGTGGGGGAGAACCAGGTCTCGGCGCAGGCCGTCGTCCAGCGGGTGGTGGCCTCGCTCGGTGGCGCCGAGGGCGCGACCGAAGACCTCGCCGAGACCGCGCGCCCGGCCCGGCACCGCTCGCGCCCGGCCGGCCCCGGCGACCCCGGCGTCATCGTCTCGAACGCCGGCGACGACGTCTGGGTGAAGCTGGCGAAGTGCTGCACGCCGGTGCCGGGAGATTCGATCTTGGGGTTCATCACGCGCAGCGGCATGATCAGCGTCCACCGCGAGGACTGCACGAACGCGTCCGACCTTCGGGAGCGGCAGGCCGAGCGACTGGTCGAGGTGTCGTGGGCCCCGACCGCGGGCTCGACGTTCCTGGTCGCGATCCAGGTCGAGGCGCTGGACCGGCACCGTCTGCTCTCCGACGTCACGAAGGTGCTGTCGGACGAGAAGGTCAACATCCTGTCGGCCACGGTGAGCACCACCAGGGACCGGGTGGCGGTCTCGAAGTTCACGTTCGAGATGGCCGACCCGAAGCACCTGGGCCACCTGCTGCGGGTGGTACGCCGGGTCGAGGGTGTGTACGACGCGTACCGGGTGACGTCGGGCTGAGAGGGAGGCTGGGGCATGGGTGTCGAGCGAAGGTTGCCGGACCGGCCGGCGGGGGCGTCGGAGCCGGGGAAGGTGCGGGCGAAGATCGTGGGGCTCGATACTTTCCGGGAGACGGGGTCGCTGCAGGAGGCGACCGAGAGGGCGCCCGAGCCGCCGGGGGACGTAGCCCAACAGGGCTGACCCGGCCCGGCCGGCCGGCCGGATCGCCCCTGACCTGGTCAGTTCGTGGATATCGGGGGATTCCGTGGTTTGCTAAGCGCTTAGCGGAATTAGTGAAGTGCTTAGCAATCAATGGGGCTGCGGCTCATCGCGCGAACCGCGTTGGCGCCGCCAGGCCCGCTCGACCTCGTGGTTGGCTGCTGGGCTCGCTGGACTGTTGCGCCTGCCGGGCGCTGCGCGGCTGATCGCTGGGCAGTCGTGCCTGCCGGGCACAGCGTGGTTGGTCGCTGAGCTCGCTGGATCGTCGTGCCTGCCAGGCGCCGCGTGCCGGGCCGCTTAGCCGTCGC
The DNA here is from genome assembly GCF_006912135.1 of Cryptosporangium phraense. Lineage (NCBI taxonomy): Bacteria > Bacillati > Actinomycetota > Actinomycetes > Cryptosporangiales > Cryptosporangiaceae > Cryptosporangium > Cryptosporangium phraense. The sequence continues at coordinate 19,332 of NZ_VIRS01000024.1, forward strand.
GCGTGCCGGGCGGCTGGCGGCCCGGGCCTGCTGGGCCGTCGCGCCTGCGGTGCGCCGCGCGGTTGGCCGCTGGGCTCGCTGCATCGTCGCGCTGGCCCGCCGGGCCGCCGGGCCGCCGGGCCGCCGGGCCGCGTGGCCGCGTGGCCCCGTACCCGCCGTCCATCGCGTCCGCCCCAGCAGCGCCCGTCCTGCCGTTGCTCGCCGCGCCGCCGTGCCCGCTGTGTCACCGGTCTGTTGAGCCGCCGCTCAGCGTGCCTTCGTTCGTCGTGCTGGGGCGCCGTCGTACCGCCGCTCGCCACACCACCGTGCGCGCTACACCACCGTGCGCCGGGTAGTTGCTCGCCGAGGCTGCTGGCCGCGCCCTCACACCCCCGCATCCCGACACCCCGCACCCCAGCTCTCCGGCACCGCGCGTGCCCGCTGTCCTGAGCCCCCGCACCCTCGCGCTGAGCGCCTCCCGCTGTCCTGAGCCCCCGCACCCTGGCGCTGTGCGCCCCGGCGGCCCTGCGTCCCCGTGGTCCTGCGGTCCTGCGGTCCTGCGGTCCTGCGGTCCTGCGCGCCCCGCACCCCCGCGGCCCTTCGGTCCGGCGCCCCGCATCCCAGCCACTCCGGGACTGCGCCTCCGTGGCCCTGCGTCCCGCACCCCGGCGCTCCGGCGCCCCGGGGGCCGGGAGCAGGGGTCCGAAGCCACGCGCACCCCGGCAGGTGCCCGTCGCCCGCGCGCCGCCGCCCAGTGCTCCGCGGCACGTCTCGTGCTGCCCTGCGGCCAGGTGCCACCGTCCTGCCGCCCGGTGCTCAGTGCGCTGTGGCCCGATGCCCGATGCCCAGCACCCCGGCGCCCCGCGCCCTGTCGGCAGGTGCCCGGCGCCCGCGCGTTGGCGCCCAGTGGGCCGCGGCCCCGTCTCGCGCTGCCCTGCGGTCAGGTGCCCACCGTCGTGGTGCCTGGCGCCTGGCGCCTGGCGCAGCGCGGCCCGGAGCCCACTGCCCTGCGGTCCTGTGCCCGGTGCTCAGCACTCCTACGCCACCCCGGTGCCACGCGCCCCGGCGCCCTGTCGGCAGGGGTCCGGCGCCCGTTTGTCGGCGCCCAGTGGGCCGCGGCCCGTCTCGCGCTGCCCTGCGGTCAGGTGCCCACCGTCCTGTGGCTCGAGGCCCGGTGCCCGGTGCGCTGTGGCTCGGCGCCTGGTACGCCGCGGTCAGGCGGCCAACGCCCGCGGTCCGGTGCCCAGTGCCGGGCACCCCGGCGCCACGCGTCGCGGCACCCCGAAGCCACGCGCCCCGTCGGCAGGGGCCGTCGCCCGCGCACCGCCGCCCAGTGGCCCGCGGCCCGTCGCCCGCTGGTCCGCTGGTCCGCTGCCCGCTGCCCGCTGCCCGCTGCCCACTGCCCGGCGGTCCGGTGTCCACTGCTCGGCGGCCTGGTGGCCGTGGGGCGGCTGGGCGCCGGGTCGTGGGCTCAGGTTTGCGTCGCCGGGCGGTCGGTGGTGGCTCCGTCGAGCGTCCGCCGGCCGCCGAGCGGCGGCTCGCAGCCCCGGACTGGCGCCTCCGGCCGCCGCGCAGTGGCCCGCGGCCCGTCGCCCGGTGTCCGGTGTCCGGGGGCTCGGTGCCTACCACCCGGCGGTCCGGTGCCTACCACCCGGCGGTCCGGTGCCTACCACCCGGCGGTCCAGTGCCCACCGTCCGGCGGCTTGGCGGCCGCGGGGTGGCTGGGCGCCGGGCCGGTGGCCTCAGGTTTGCGTCGCCGGCGGTCGGTCGTGGCGCCCGTCGAGCGTCCGCCGACCGCCGAGCGGCGGCGCCCGCCCATGCGGCGGCGCCCGCCCATGCACCGGCGCCTCCGCCCGCCGCCTGGCTCCCGGCGCCCGGCCCCCGGCGCCCGGCCCCGGCGCCCGGGCCCCGACAAATCCGCCCCACGAAACGCAAGAAGCCCACCCCCATCCCAGGGGGCGGGCCTCCGCGTCGAATGAACTAGCTCGCCGCCGGCGACACCGTCAGCGTCGTGATGTTCACGGCCTGCTTGGGCTTCCCGTCGCTCGGGTTGCTCGGATCCGCCGGCGTCACGCCCTTCGCGGCGGCGGCGGTGATCAGATCCAGCCCCTTCGTCACCTTGCCCACGACCGTGTACTCCGCGGGCAGCGACCCCTCTTCGATGTCCTTGTAGACGATGAAGAACTGCGAGCCGACCGAGATCGCCTCGGAGCTCTTCGCCATCGCGATCGTGCCGGCCGGGTACGGCGGGTGCTGGTTCGTCGGCAGGTTCTCGGTGCCGAACCGGTACGCCGGGCCGCCGGTGCCATCGCCGAACGGGTCGCCGCACTGCAGCACGAAGATTCCCGTCGTGACCAGCCGGTGGCACGACGTCTTGTCGTAGAACTTCTTGCCGGCCAGGTAAGTGAGGCTGTTGCTCGTGCACGGCGCGGCGGCCTGGTCGAGCGTGAAGTCGATCTGGCCGATGTTCGTCGTCATCGTCACCGTGCGGGTACCGGTGTCGGGGATGTTCGACGTCGGCGGCAGGCCGACGTCCTTCACCTTGCCGGTGCTCGCGTCGGCCTTCTGGTACGTGCACTTGGGGCCGGACGCGGCCTCGGTGGTCTTGGTGTCCTTCTTGTCGTCGCCGCCCAGGTTGGCGACGAGGAAGCCCACGCCGACCACGACGAGGAGCAGCGCGATGCCCGCACCCACGGCGGCCTGGGTCTGTCGCCGGCGCTTCGCCTGTGCGGCCCGCCGGGCCATCTGCCGTTCGAGCTTCGCGCGGGCCAGCTGCCGCTGGCGATCCTTCGTCGGCACTACGTGCTCTCCTGTCAGGGCATACGTCGATCGGGGCTTCCGTCAAGTGCGGCCGAGTGTACGGCGCCTGCCTGGGAGAGAGGCCGACACCCTCTACACCCGTGCCGTTCCGTTATCGAGAGCGGGTCAGCCCGAACCTCGCCGCCACCACGGAAACGCGGTCGGAGTCGAGACAGCCCTATCGGTAGGCTGGGGAAAACGTTCCGTGAAGAGAGAGGACACCCGTGCTCATCGCCGGATTCCCGGCCCCCGCGCTCGGCACGAACTGCTGGGTCGTCGCCCCCGCGGCCGGCGAGCAGTGCGTGATCATCGACCCGGGGATCGGTGTGGTCGACCAACTCGACGACCTCCTGGCGAAGCACCGGCTGCATCCGGCCGCCGTGATCCTCACCCACGGTCACATCGACCACACGTTCTCGGTCGCTCCGGTGTGCGGGGCCAAGGACATCCCCGCGTACATCCACCCGGCCGACGCCGACCAGCTCGCCGACCCGTGGTCCTACATCGGCGCCCCCAAGGGCACCCCGATGTTCGGCCTCGAGTACACCGAGCCCAGCGATGTCAAAGCGCTGAAAGACGGCGAAACGCTCGAACTTGCCGGAGTAACCCTGAGAACCACGCTCGCCCCCGGCCACACCCCCGGCTCGCTGGTCTTCGGCGTCGAGACCCCCGACGCCCCCGTGCTGTTCTCCGGCGACCTGCTGTTCGCCGGCTCCATCGGCCGGGTCGACCTGCCCGGCGGCAGCGCCCAGGACATGCTCACGTCCCTGAAGAAAGTGGTCCTGCCGATGGACGACGCCACGGTCGTCAAACCCGGCCACGGGCCCGACACCACGATCGCGCGCGAGCGCGCCACGAACCCCTACCTGCTGCAAGTCGCTGAAGACCTTCCGAGGACCGGCCTGTGACCACCTTTACCGCTCCGAAGGGGACGTTCGACACGCTCCCGCCCGAGTCGGCGACGTTCCTCGCGGTCCGCGACGCGCTGACCGCCCCGCTCCGGGCGGCCGGCTACGGCTACATCGAGACGCCGGTCTTCGAGGACACCGCGCTGTTCGCCCGGGGCGTCGGCGAGTCGACGGACGTCGTCAGCAAGGAGATGTACACGTTCGACGACCGCGGCGGACGGTCGCTGACGCTGCGCCCGGAGCTGACCGCGGGCGTGATGCGCGCGTTCATCGAACACAAGCTGTACGCCGGGCAGCTGCCGGTGAAGCTCTACGCGGTCGGGTCGAACTTCCGGTACGAGCGGCCGCAGGCCGGTCGGTACCGGCACTTCACCCAGGTCGACATGGAGGCCCTCGGGGTCGACGACCCGGCTCTGGACGCCGAGGTCGTCCAGCTCGCCGTCGCCGGCTTTCGCGCGATCAAGCTGGAAAACTTCGAACTCCAGCTGACGTCCCTGGGCGACGCGAACTGCCGGCCCCAGTACCGGGAGAAGCTCCAGAGCTTCCTGGCCGGCCTCGACCTCGACGAGGAGACCCGCCGCCGGGCCGCGATCAACCCGCTCCGCGTGCTCGACGACAAGCGTCCCGAGGTGGCGAAGCAGCTCACCGACGCGCCGCTGATGGTCGACCACCTGTGCGACGACTGCCGGAAGCACTACGACGAGGTCCGCGAACACCTCCGCGACCTCGGTGTGCAGTGGGTGGAGGCCCCGCGGCTCGTCCGCGGCCTCGACTACTACACGAAGACGACGTTCGAGCTCGTCCACAACGGGCTCGGCGCGCAGTCGGCGATCGGCGGCGGCGGCCGCTACGACGGGCTCTCGAAGGAGCTCGGCGGCCCGGACGTCTCCGGCATCGGCTACGCGGTCGGCGTCGACCGGACGCTGCTCGCGCTGCGCGCCGAAGGCCTGATCGGCGACCCGCCGGCCAGGGTCCAGGCGTTCGTGGTGCCGCTCGGCGACGAAGCCCGCCGCCGGGGCCTGCAGATCGTCACCGACCTGCGGGCCGCGCAGATCCCGGCCGACCTGAGCTACGGCGGCAAGGGCCTCAAGGGCGCGATGAAGGCCGCCGACCGCTCGGGAGCCAGGTACGCCGTCGTCATCGGCGACCGCGACCTGGCCGACGGCACCGCCCAGCTCAAAGACCTGACCACGTCCGACCAGCGGGCCGTCCCGCTGACCGACCTCACCCGTACCGTCAAGGAGCTCCTCTCGTGACCGCCTACCGCACCCACCAGGCCGGCACCCTGCGTGCCGAGCACGCGGGGCAGACCGTCACCCTCGCCGGCTGGGTGGCCCGCCGGCGCGACCACGGCGGCGTCATCTTCGTCGACCTCCGGGACGCGTCCGGCTACGTGCAGGTCGTCCTCCGCGAGGAGGAGGGCCACGCCCTCCGGGCCGAGTACTGCATCAAGATCGACGGTGAGGTCCGCCTTCGCCCGGAGGGCAACGAGAACCCCGAACTCCCCACCGGAGCGGTCGAGGTCGTCGCGCAGAACCTGACCGTCCTCTCGGAGGCCGCCCCGCTGCCGTTCCCGATCGACGGGCAGGCCGCCGGCGAGGTCGGCGAGGAGGCCCGGCTCAAGTACCGCTACCTCGACCTGCGCCGGGCCCATCAGGCCGCCGCGCTCCGGCTGCGCAGCCAGGTCAGCGCGATCGCCCGCCGGGTGCTCGGCGAGCAGGAGTTCGTCGAGATCGAGACGCCGACGCTCACCCGCTCGACGCCCGAGGGCGCCCGCGACTTCCTGGTGCCCGCGCGCCTGCAGCCGGGCTCCTGGTACGCGTTGCCCCAGTCGCCGCAGCTGTTCAAGCAGCTGCTGATGGTGGCCGGGATGGAGCGGTACTACCAGATCGCCCGCTGCTACCGGGACGAGGACTTCCGCGCCGACCGGCAGCCGGAGTTCACCCAGCTCGACATCGAGATGTCGTTCGTGACCCAGGACGACGTCATCGCGGTCGGCGAGGCCGTGGTGTCGGCGATCTGGCGCGAGGTGGCCGGGTACGAGATCCCGCTCCCGCTGCCGCGCCTCACCTACGCCGAGGCGATGACCCGCTACGGCTCCGACAAGCCCGACGTGCGGTTCGGCAACGAACTCGTCGATCTCACGTCCTACTTCGAAGGGACGACGTTCCGGGTCTTCCAGGCCGCTCACGTCGGCGCGGTCGTCATGCCCGGCGGCGCCGCGCAGACCCGCAAGGAGCTCGACGGCTGGCAGGAGTGGGCCAAGGCCCGGGGCGCCCGGGGCCTCGCGTACGTGCTGTTCGACGCCGACACCGGCGAAGCCAAGGGCCCGGTGGCCAAGAACCTGTCCGAGGAGCACCTCCAAGGGCTGGCCGACGCGGTCGGCGCCAAGCCCGGCGACGCGGTGTTCTTCGGCGCCGGCGAGCGCCACTCCACGCTCGAACTCCTCGGCGCGGCCCGGCTCGAGATCGGCCGCCGCGGCGGCCTGATCGACGAGTCCCGCTGGGAGTTCCTGTGGGTCGTCGACGCGCCGATGTTCGAGCCGGTCGGCGGCGGCGAGATCGGCGTCGAGGGGGCCTCGGGCGCCTGGACGGCCGTGCACCACCCGTTCACCAGCCCGAACGCCGACTGGATCGACCGCTTCGAGCAGTCGCCGGGCGAGGCCCTGGCCTGGGCCTACGACATCGTGCTCAACGGCAACGAGATCGGCGGCGGCTCGATCCGTATCCACGACCGGTCGGTGCAGGAGCGCGTCTTCCAGGTTCTCGGGCTGTCCGAGGAGGACCAGCAGAGCAAGTTCGGCTTCCTGCTCGAGGCGTTCAAGTACGGCGCCCCGCCGCACGGCGGCATCGCGCTCGGCTGGGACCGCCTCTGCGCGCTGCTGGCCGGCGTCGAGTCGATCCGTGACGTCATCGCGTTCCCGAAGATGGGTTCCGGCCAGGACCCGCTGACCGGAGCGCCGGCGCCGATCTCCGCGCGTCAGCGCAAGGAAGCGGGCGTGGACGCCAAGCCGAAGGAGTGAGGCTCGGAGGCGCCGCCGACCGGCGGCGCCTCCCGCAGCCCGTACCGCTCGTGCAGACGGCGCAGCGGTGCCGGCGCCCACCAGTTCGCCTCGCCGAGCAGCGCCATCGCCGCCGGCACGAGCAGGCACCGCACCAGCGTGGCGTCGACGGCGACCGCGATCGCCATCGCGACGCCCAGCTCCTTGATCGCGAGCATCCGCCCGGCCGCGAACCCGGCGAACACGATGATCATCAGCAGCGCCGCCGACGTGATGATCTTCCCGGAGCGCTGCAGGCCGATCTCGACGGCCCGGTCGGTCGGCAGCCCGGCGTCGCGCAGCTCCTTGATCCGGGACAGCAGGAACACCTCGTAGTCCATCGAGAGCCCGAACGCGAAGCAGAACACCAGCACCGGGACGAACGGCTCGAGGCCACCGGTCGGGGTGAAGCCCAGGTACTCGTGCAGGTGGCCGTCCTGGAAGATCAGCTTCAGCGCGCCGAACGAGGCCCCCAGCGACAGCACGTTCATCACCAGCGCCTTGACCGGCACCAGGATCGAGCCGGTCATCGCGAACAGCAGCACGAACGTCGCCACGACCATCAGCGTCAGCGCCCACGGCGCGTACTGGCGCACCTCGGCCAGGAAATCGACGAGCACCGCCGTGTCGCCGGTGACCCAGATCTGGAACGGCGGCCGGTCGGCGCGGATCGACCCGACCAACTCGCGGCCGATCCGGTCGTGGTCGCTCGGTCGCGGCGACAGGTCGATGCTCGACAGGCCCTCGGTGACCTGCACCGGTACGCCGATCCGGGCGACCCGCGGATCGTCCTTCAGCGACGCCGCCCAGACCGCCAGCTCGAACTGGCTCGTGTTGGCCACGACCGTGATCGGCGGCGCGCCCTGACCGGGGAAGCGCTCGGCGGTCACCTCGGCGAACTGCCGGGCCTCGAACCCCGACGGCAGCACGGCCGCGCTGCTGTTCACGAACCGCACCGACGCGAACGGGATCCCGGCCGCGGCCAGCAGCACGACCAGCAGCAGCGTCGCGAGCAGCGGCCGCCGCCGGGTCAGGCGCGCCAGCCGGGCGAACGTCCCGTCGTCGCTCGGCCGCTCCGGGCGGTGCCGCCCGACCCCGACCCGCCGGGCGCTGAGCCCGAGCAGCGCCGGAACCAGCGTGACGCCCGCCAGCAGCGCGAACAGCACGACGCCGACGCCGGCCGATCCGATCCCGCGGAAGATCGGGCTGGGGAAGACGAACAGCCCGGCCAGCGACAGCGCGACCGTCAGCGCCGAGAACGTGATCGTCCGGCCGGCGACCGCGACCGTCCGCTCCACCGCGTCGGGGATCGTCCGCGTGGCGTACCGCTCCTCGCGGAAGCGGTTGACCATCAGCAGCGCGTAGTCGATCGAGAGCCCGAGGGCCAGCACCGTGCTGACCGAGAGCACGTTCGGGTCGAGGTCCATCAGCCGGAGCAGGCCGAGCATCACGAGCAGGCCGCAGGCGATCGAGGCCAGCGCGCCGACGATCGGGATCCCGGCCGCGACCGCCCCGCCGAAGATCACGACCATCGCGATCAGCGTGATCGGCAGCGCGATGACCTCGCCTTTCTCGGTGTCGGCCCGCGTCTGCTCGTTGATCTGCCGCTGCAGCAGAGCCGGTCCGCCGACGGTCACCCGCGCGCCGGGGACCTCGTCCGCGATGCGGTGCAGGCGGTCCGAGACCGCTTGTTCGACGGCGTGCTGCCGGTCGATCGGCAGATCCCTTCTCAGATCGACGACGACCAGCAGCGCGTTCCCGTCGGTGGAGACGAGGGGCGCTCGCGCCGCGTCCGGGAGTTGCGCTGCGTACGGGTCGAGCACCCGGCCGACGCCGTCGATCTGGACGAGGTCGTCCTGCGCGGCGGTGACGGCCGGCTCGAGCCCGGCCGGGCCGCGACCGCCGTCGACGACCGCCGAGACGCGGCCGCCGTATTCGGACATCTCCGCGAGCAGGGTCGCGGCCCGGACCGACTCCATCGATTCGGACGCCTGCTGCCCGCCGCCGAGCCGATCGGTGACGCGCCCGGTGCAGGCGATCCCGGCGACGAAGACCAGCAGCCAGAGCACGACCACCGTTCGGCGACGCCGGTAGCAGAACCGGCCCAGGCGTGCGAACACGTTCCGTTCTCCGGCGGACTGAGGCGACGTTGCCAGTGTTCACTGGTGAGGCAGACGGTACGCCACATTCGACGTCCGGTCCGGTTGTCGGTGGGGCTCAGTAGGGTCGGGGCGTGGAAAGTTTGTTCGACGAGATCGACGAGCCGGTGGCTCCGGCGCGCGAGGAGCGGGTCGATCCGTACGCGCCGCTGGCGGTGCGGATGCGGCCGCGAACGCTGGACGAGCTCGTCGGGCAGCGGCATCTGCTGGGGCCCGGGTCGCCGCTGCGCCGGCTGGTCGAGGGCGACGCGCCGCTGTCGGTGATTCTGTGGGGGCCGCCGGGGGCCGGTAAGACGACGATCGCGCACCTGGTCTCGCGGGCCACGTCGCGGCGGTTCGTCGCGCTCTCGGCGTTGTCGGCCGGGGTGAAGGACGTGCGTGCGGTGATCGAGCAGGCGAAGCTCGAGCGGCGTCGCGGCGTGTACACGGTGCTGTTCGTCGACGAGGTGCACCGGTTCTCGAAGACGCAGCAGGATTCGCTGCTGGCCGCGGTGGAAGACCGCACGGTGACGCTGGTGGCCGCGACCACCGAGAACCCGTCGTTCTCGGTGGTGTCGCCGCTGCTCTCGCGATCTCTGCTGCTCACGCTCCAGCCGCTCGACGGGGAAGACATCCGGGCGCTGCTGCGGCGCGCGGTCGCCGACGACCGCGGCCTGCGCGGCCGGGTCCGGCTCGCCCCCGAGGCGGAGGAGCACCTCGTCCGCCTGGCCGCCGGCGACGCCCGGCGCTCCCTGACCGCGCTCGAGGCCGCCGCCGACGCGGCCCTGGCCGCCGCCGCCCGCGACACCGCGCCCGCCTCAGATGCGCCCGCCTCCGACGCGCCCGCCTCAGATGTGCCCGCTTCCGGTGTGCCCGCTTCCGGCGTGGCCGCTTCCGGCGTGGCCGCTTCCGGCGTGGCCGCCTCCGGCGTGCCCGCCTCGGCCGGGCCCGAGGCGGCGGCGGCTCCGGGCGGGGCGGACGCCGGGCCGCAGGAGGCAGCAGCGGGTCCTGCACTCACCGCTGGCGACAGCCGCTCGGCGTCGAAAAAAGAACGCGCGGTACTGATCGACCTGCAGACGGCTGAGGCGGCGGTCGATACGGCCGCGGTCCGCTACGACCGCGACGGAGACGCGCACTACGACGTCACCAGCGCGTTCATCAAAAGCATGCGCGGGTCCGACGTCGACGCGGCGCTGCACTGGCTGGCGCGGATGCTCACCGCGGGCGAAGACCCGCGGTTCATCGCGCGCCGGCTGGTGATCTTCGCCAGCGAAGACGTCGGGATGGCCGACCCGACCGCGCTGCTGACCGCGGTCGCGGCCGCGCAGACGATCCAGCTGATCGGCCTGCCCGAAGGGCAGCTGACGCTGGCCCACGCGGTCGTGCACCTGGCGACCGCGCCGAAGTCCAACGCGGTGACGACCGCGATCGGCGCGGCCCTGGGCGACATCACGGCCGGGAAGACCGGGGGAGTGCCGACCGCGCTGCGGGACGCGCACTACCCGGGCGCGAAGACGCTCGGTCACGGGGCCGGCTACCGGTACCCGCACGACGACCCGGCCGGTGTGGTGGCCCAGCAGTACGCGCCGGACGAACTCGTCGGCCGCGACTACTACCATCCGACCCGCCGCGGGGCCGAACGCGCGGTGGCCGAACGCCTCGAGAGATTGCGCGCGGCGATCCGGGGTAGGGGCTGACACGCGGTGATCACCGCAGGCGGTAGGGTCGACGCCTAGCCCACTCAACCAAGGAGACTCGCCGGTGTCTCTCGGCGGAATCGCGGCCATCATCGCCGCCGTCGCGTTCGTGCTTCTGGTCGGTGCGCTCGCCGTACCGTTGATCAAGCTCGGCCGCACGGTCGACGCGGCCACCAAGGCCATCACCGACATCACCGAGCAGGCGGTGCCGATCCTGGCCAGCGCCCACGTCACGGTCGACGGGGTCAACCAGACGCTGGGCGGGGTGAACCAGCAGCTCGACAAGGTCGACACGCTGACCGACCACGTGTCCGCGGTGACCGGCAGCATCGCCCAGGTGACGACGCTGTTCGGCGCGACGGTGTCCGGTCCGCTGGTGAAGGCCGCGGCGTTCAGCTACGGCATCCGGTCGGCGATCCGGGCCCGGCGCGCGACCGAGGTCGAGCGCGAGGTCCGTGACGAGCTCAAGAAGCGGCGGAAGGGCGCCTGATGCGGCGTCTGTTCTGGATCGGCGTCGGGGCGGCGGTCGGGATTCTCGTCGTCCGGAAGATCACCAAGACCGCGGAGGCGTACAGCCCGCGCGGTCTGGCCGGCTCGGCCCGCGGTTCGGCCGTCGGGCTGCTCGACTCGGTCCGGGCGTTCGTGGAGGACGCGCGGGTCGCGATGGCCGAGCAGGAGGTCGCGCTGACCCGGGCGTTGGAGCAGCAGCAGGCGGGCGAGTACGAGGGCGGTCAGCACCGAGCACCGTAGCTCCGTCCTGTGCGGACGCCGGCGGGCGCCGGGCGCCGGGGCCGGGGGGCCGGGGCGGGGGGCCGGGGGCCGGGCGGGGCGCGGAGGTGGGAGCGGGTGCGGCTGAGGTTGTGCCTGGCTCAGGTTGTGCATGAGGCTTGGGTTGTGCCTGGCTCAGGGCTCGGGTCGTGCCCGACTCGGGTGAGGCTTCGCTCGGCGGGGCGTCGGGGCGGGCACGGCCCGGGCGCGGGAGAAAACTGGGCAGCGCAGCCCGGTGAGCGCGAGAGATAGTGTCGAAGACAGCCCTATTCGAACCGACGGACACCTGGCGATGAAGACCTCTGAGATCCGGCAACGCTTCCTCGATCACTTCGCGAACCGCGGGCACACCGTGGTCCCCAGCGCGGGGCTGATCGCCGACGACCCCAACCTGCTGTTCGTCAACGCAGGCATGGTGCCGTTCAAGCCGTACTTCCTCGGCCAGGTGACGCCGCCCTATCCGCGCGCGACCAGCGTCCAGAAGTGCGTCCGGACCCTCGACATCGACGAGGTCGGCAAGACGACCCGGCACGGGTCGTTCTTCCAGATGAACGGCAACTTCTCGTTCGGGGACTACTTCAAGTCCGGCGCGATCCGCTACGCGTGGGAGCTGGTCACCAACTCGATCGCCGACGGCGGGTACGGCTTCGACGAGTCGAAGCTCTGGGTCTCGGTCTACGAAGAGGACGACGAGGCGTACCGGCTGTGGAACTCCGACATCGGGGTGCCGGAGTCGCGGATCATCCGGCTCGGTAAGGGCCCGAACTTCTGGTCGATGGGCGTGCCCGGCCCGTGCGGCCCGTGCTCGGAGATCCTGATCGACCGCGGCCCGGAGTACGGCCCCGAGTACGTGAACACCCCCGGGGTGGAGCCGGACGGCGACCGCTACTTGGAGTTCTGGAACCTCGTCTTCATGCAGTACGAGCGGGGTCCCGGCTCGGGCAAGACCGACTACGAGATCCTCGGCGACCTGCCCGCGCAGAACATCGACACCGGCATGGGCATGGAGCGGGTCGCGTTCCTGCTGCAGGGTGTGGACAACTTCTACGAGGTGGACGAGGTCCGTCCTATCCTGGACCGCGCGGCCGCGCTGTCCGGCAAGACCTACCCGGCGCACCAGCAGCACGACGGGCACCCGAACCCCGACGACGTCCGCCTGCGGGTCGTGGCCGACCACGTGCGCACCGCGCTGATGCTGATCGGCGACGGCGTGACGCCCGGCAACGAGGGGCGCGGCTACGTGCTGCGCCGGATCCTCCGTCGGGCGGTGCGGTCGATGCGTCTGCTCGGGTTCGAGGACCCGTCGTTCCCGGAGCTCTTCCCGGTGGCGCGCGACGCGATGGCCGGGTCCTATCCGGAGATCGCGTCGGACTACGCGCGGATCGCGGGCTACGCCTACGCGGAGGAGGACGCGTTCCGCGCGACGCTCCGCTCGGGGACGACCCATCTGGACACCGCGGTCGCGTCGACGAAGTCGTCCGGTGGCTCGGTGCTCTCCGGCGCGTCGGCGTTCCAGCTGCACGACACGTACGGCTTCCCGATCGACCTGACGCTGGAGATGGCGGCCGAGCAGGGCCTGAGCGTCGACGAAGAGGGCTTCCGGCGGCTGATGTCCGAGCAGCGCGCCCGGGCCAAGGCCGACGCGCAGGCCCGGAAGACCGGGCACGCCGACACGTCGGTGCTGCGCTCGGTGCTCGACCGGACCGGTCCGACGAACTTCACCGGCTACCTCGAGGTGGAGCGCGAGGCGCGGGTCGGCGGCATCATCGGTCGCGACGGGCAGATCCGGTCCGGTGCCGGGCAGGGCGAAGAGGTCGAGGTCGTCCTCGACTCGACCCCGTTCTACGCCGAGGGCGGCGGCCAGCAGCCCGACCAGGGCGTGCTGGTGACCCCGGCCGGCCGGTTCGAGGTCTACGACGTCCAGCAGCCGCTGCCCGGTCTGATCGTCCACCGCGGCCAGGTCGTCGACGGCGAGATCAAGGTCGACGACCCGGTGCTGGCCACGATCGACGTCGACCGGCGCCGGGCGATCTCCCGCGCGCACACCGCGACGCACCTGATCCACACCGCGATCCGCGGTGCGCTCGGCCAGTCGGCCACCCAGGCCGGTTCGCTCAACGCCCCCGGTCGGTTGCGGTTCGACTTCAACACGCCCGGCGCGGTCCCGCAGTCGGTCCTGTCCGACGTCGAGGACGAGGTCAACGCGGTCCTGCTCGACGACCTCGAGGTGCGGGCGTTCATCACCTCGCAGGACGAGGCCCGACGGATCGGCGCGATGGCGCTGTTCGGCGAGAAGTACGGCGACGAGGTCCGGGTCGTCGAGGTCGGCGAGTACGCCCGGGAGCTGTGCGGCGGCACGCACGCGGCGCGGTCGGGGCAGCTGGGCGTGGTGAAGCTGCTGTCCGAGGCGTCGATCGGGTCCGGGGTGCGCCGGGTCGAGGCGCTGGTCGGGCTGGACGCGTTCCGGTTCCTGGCCCGCGAGCACCTGCTCGTGTCGAAGCTGGCCGAGCAGTTCAAGGCCAAGCCGGACGAGCTGCCCGACCGGGTGTCGGCGGTCGTGGCCCAGCTGCGTGACGCCGAGCGCGAGCTGGAGAAGCTGCGGGCGGCCGCGGTGCTGAGCGGGGCCGGAGACATCGCGTCCCGGGCCGTGGACGTGAGCGGGGTCGCGGTCGCCGCGATCGAGGCGCCGGAGGGCACCGCGGGCAACGACGTGCGGTCGCTGGCCCAGGAGATCCGGGGCCGCCTGGCCGCCGACCGCGCCGGCGTGGTGGCCGTGGCCGCCCGGGCGAACGGCAAGGCGTCGCTGGTCGTCGCGGTGAACAAGGCCGCGCGCGACCGCGGGATCTCGGCGTCCATGCTGGTGAAGGGTGCGTTGTCGGGCCGCGGTGGCGGCAGCGACGACCTGGCCCAGGGCGGTGGCGTGCCGGCCGACGCGGCTCCGACCGTGCTGGCGTCGATCACCGACCTGGTCGCGAGTGCGGTCTGAGGTCAGCTTTTCGGTCCCGGTTTGCTACGCAGACCGGGACCGTCTGGTGTTTACGGCACAATCACTTCTGTGGAAGCGCTTCCTACGGTGAAACGAGGGGTTCGGCTCGGCGTCGACGTCGGATCCGTGCGAGTCGGCGTCGCGGTCAGCGACCCCTCGGGGATGCTGGCGACGCCGCTGGAGACGGTCCGGCGTGACGTACGTCACGAGACCGATCTCGACCGACTCGTGGAGCTGGTGTCCGAGTACGAGGCGATCGTCGTGGTCGTCGGTCTGCCCCGCTCGCTGTCGGGAGCGGAGGGTGCGGCGGCGGTCGCCGCGCGTGCGTATGCCGGCTCGCTGGCCGAGCGGCTCAGTGTTCTTCCCCACCCGGTACCGGTCGAGTTGTCCGATGAACGGCTGACGACGGTCATCGCGGGACGTACTCTCTCTCAGAGGGGCGTACGCGGGAAGAAACACCGCGCTGTGGTGGACCAGGCCGCCGCGGTGCTCATCCTTCAGGCCTGGTTGGACGCGGAGCGGAGTGCGGATCACCCGTGAACGACCTCGATCTCGTGCCGTTCACGGAGGAGTCGGGTGGCTACGGCCCCGGCGCCGCCGGTCGGCATCGCCGGAAAAAGGGCGATCGCAGCAGCGGTAGGACGTTAGTGGCTCTGCTGGTCGTCGTGGCGGTGCTCGGCGGTCTCGCGTTCGGTGGTTGGTACGGCGTCACGAAGGTCAAGGACTTCTTCACCGCCGACGACTACGACGGGCCGGGATCCGGCTCGGTGGACGTGACGATCGAGGACGACCAGACCGTCACCGCCATCGGCAACACGCTGTACTCGAAGCAGGTCATCGCCAGCGCCAAGGCGTTCGTCAACGCGGCTGCCGACAACCCGGACTCGACGACCGGTCTGCAGCCGGGGACGTACCGGCTCAAGAAGCGCATGAAGGCGTCGGACGCGCTCGTCATGCTGCTCGACCGGGCGAACCGGGTCAGCGGGCCGTTCGTGATCATCCCCGAGGGCCTCACGGTCAAGGAGATCCTGCCGCTGCTGGCCAAGAAGTCCGGCATTCCGCTCGCGGACTTCCAGGCGGCCGCGAAGGACCCGGCCGCGCTCGGCGTCCCGGAGTGGGGCGGGCCGAGCCCGAGCAAGCGCGTGCTCGAGGGCTTCCTCTACCCGTCGAGGTACGAGTTCGACGACAAGTCGACCGCGGAGGGCGTGCTCAAGCAGATGGTCGCGCTGTCGGTCCAGGCCGCGACCAAGGACGACCTGGCCGGGAAGGCGCAGGAGCTGGGCGTCAGCGAGTGGGATCTGATGATCATCGCGTCGCTGATCGAGCAGGAGGGCATCAACGACGACTTCGGGAAGATCTCCCGGGTCATCTACAACCGGCTCAACTCGACCGGCGCGCTCTCGTACCTGCAGTTCGACTCGACGACGCAGTACTGGCTGATCCAGACCGGCAAGGGCCGGAAGAACATCGTCACCGACGCCGAGCTGAAGGACCCCGACAACAACTACAGCACCGACGTCGACCGGCATCAGGGCCTGCCGCCGACGCCGATCGGCAACCCGGGCGACGCGGCGCTGAAGGCGGCCGCGAACCCGACGCCGGGCAACTGGACGTACTTCGTGGTCGTGACCGAAGACCGGCACTCGGCCTTCACCGACGACTACAACGTGCACCAGCAGAACATCATCAAGTGCCGGGCGGTCGGCCGCTGCTGAGCCTGTGGACGGCTCCGGCGGGGGCGGGGTCCGCTCGCTTAGGGTGAGCGGCGTGTCTGTTGTCGATGTCGCCGTGAGGCGGGCGGCGGTGCTGGGTTCGCCGATCGCACATTCGTTGTCGCCGGTGTTGCATTCGGCGGCCTACGCGTCGCTGGGGCTGGCCGGGTGGACGTACTCGCGGGTCGAGTGCGTCGAGGACGGGCTGGCCGGGTTCGTCGACGGGCTGGGGCCGGAGTGGGCCGGGCTGTCGCTGACGATGCCGTTGAAGCGGGTGGCGCTGTCGGTGGCGACGTCGGTGAGCCCGGCGGCGGCGGCCATCGGGGCGGCGAACACGCTGGTGCTGGGGCCGGAGGGGCGCCGGGCCGAGAACACCGACGCTCCGGGGATGGCGGATGCGTTGCGCGAAGCCGGTCTGGTGGCGCCGGCAGCGCCGTTGATCCTGGGGGCCGGGGGAACGGCGCAAGCCGCACTGGCCGCGCTCGCCGGGCCGGCTGGGCCGGCCGGGCTGACGAGGCCGGCCGTGGGCGGGCCGGTGACGGCTCTCGTGCGGAACCCGGCGCGGGCCGGGGAACTGCGGACGACCGCGGAGCGGTTGGGGGTGACGCTCGACGTGCGGTCGCTGGACGAGGCTCCGGCCCGGCTGGCCGACGCCGACCTGGTGATCTCGACGCTGCCGAAGGGCGCGGCCGACCCGCTGGCGCACGCGGCGCTGCGTCCGTCGGCGGTGGTGTTCGACGTGGTGTACGACCCATGGCCCACCGCGCTGGCGACCGCGGCGGTGGCGGCCGGGTGCCGGGTGGTGTCGGGGCTCGATCTGCTGCTGCACCAGGCCGGGCACCAGGTGCGGCTGATGACCGGCCAGGAGCCCCCGATCGACGCGATGCGAGCCGCGCTGGCACTGGCCCGGTGAGCGCGTGGAGGCGCTGGTCGCGGGTCTGATCGTCGGGTTGGCGGGGTTCGCGGGGCGGGGGTGGCTGGCCGAGTACGTCGAGCGGGTGGCGCTCGTGGCCACCGGCCCGGTGGCGGGGGAGCCCGCCCTGGCCCGCGCGGCGGCCGCGTCGATGGTCCGGCCCGATGCGCCCCCGGCCCCGAGGCCCGGGGCGGCGAGGTCCGTGGTCGGGAGCGCCTCGGCGGGGCGGCTCGCACCGGCCGCGGTCGGGCGCGCTTGGGCGGTGCGGCTCGCACCGGCAGCGGTCGGTTTGGCGGCGGCGGCCGTCGGTGGGGTCGTGGGGTGGGCGTCGGGGGGTGGGGCGGCGCTCCTCGGGCTGGTGTTCCTCGCCGGGGCCGGGTTCGTGCTGGCCCCGGTCGACGTGCGCTCCCACCGGTTACCCGACGCGATCGTGCTCCCCGCCTACCCGATCCTGGCGCTCCTGCTGAGCCTCGGCGGCCCCACCCACTGGGTCCGGGCGATCGAGGGCGGCGCGGTCGCGTTCGCGGTCCTCTACGTGCTGGCGATCGCCGCCCCGGCCGGCTTCGGCTACGGCGACGTCAAGCTCACCGGCCTCCTCGGCGCCGCCCTGGGCTGGTTCGGCTGGCCCGAGGTCCTGGCCGGCCTGGTCTACGGATTCGCCTACGGCGGTCTCGGCGCGGCCGCACTTCTCGTCACTCGCCGCCTGTCTCGCACCGATCGCCTGGCTTTCGGCCCGTTCCTCCTCGCCGGAGCGCTCACCGCGGTCGTCTTTCGCTAGCCCGGGCCATGAAAGACTGGAGAGCATGTTGCGCTGGATGACCGCCGGTGAGTCCCACGGGCCCGCCCTCGTCGCGATGCTGGAAGGACTTCCCGCCGGTATCGCGGTGACCACGTCCGAGATCTCCGAACAGCTCGCCCGCCGCCGCCTGGGCTACGGCCGGGGCGCCCGGATGAAGTTCGAGCAGGACGAGGTGGAGATCCTCGGCGGCGTCCGCCACGGCCTGACGCTCGGCAGCCCGGTCGCGATCCGGGTCGGCAACACCGAGTGGCCGAAGTGGGAAGAGGTCATGTCCGCGGACCCGGTCGATCCCGAGGTCCTGGCCACGCTGGCCCGCAACGCCCCGCTCACCCGGCCGCGCCCCGGCCACGCCGACCTCGCCGGCATGCAGAAGTACGGCTTCTCCGACGCCCGCCCGATCCTCGAGCGGGCCAGCGCCCGGGAGACCGCGGCCCGCGTCGCGCTCGGCACCGTCGCCCAGTCGCTGCTGCGCCAGGCGCTCGGCGTCGAGATCGTGTCGCACGTCGTCGAGCTCGGGTCGGTCGCGGTCAAGGACGGCGCCGACCTCCCGACGCCGGCGGACCGCGAGCGCATCGACGCCGACCCGCTGCGCTGCGCCGACGCCGACGCCTCGGCCCGGATGGTCGCCGAGGTGGACGCGGCCAAGGCCGACGCCGACACGCTCGGTGGCATCGTCGAGGTGCTGGCCTACGGGCTGCCGCCCGGCCTCGGAAGCCACGTCCAGTGGGACCGCAAGCTCGACTCCCGGCTGGCCGCCGCGCTGATCAGCATTCAGGCGTTCAAGGGCGTCGAGATCGGGGACGCGTTCACCCAGGCCCGGTCCCGCGGCTCGAAGGCGCACGACGAGATCGTCAACACCCCCGACGGCGTCCGGCGGCTCTCCGGCCACGCCGGTGGCATCGAGGGCGGCATGACCACCGGTGAGGTCCTGCGCATCCGGGGTGCGATGAAGCCGATCGCGACGATCTCCCGCGCGCTGCAGACCGTCGACGTGACGACCGGCGAGGCCGCCAAGGCGATCGCCCAGCGCAGCGACGTCTGCGCGGTGCCGGCGGCGGCGATCGTGGCCGAGGCGATGGTCGCGCTGACGCTGGCGACCGCGGCGCTGGAGAAGTTCGGCGGCGACTCGGTGGACGAGGTCCGGCGCAACCTCGCCGGCTACACGGCGAACCTGGTGATCGAGTGACGCGCCCGGTAGCGGTGCTGGTCGGCCCTCCGGGGGCCGGGAAGACCACGATCGGTCAGCTTCTCGCCGAGCGCCTGGGCACGAACTTCCGCGACGTCGACCACGACATCGAGGCCGCGGCGGGCAAGCCGATCAGCGACATCTTCGTCGACGACGGCGAACCGGCGTTCCGCGCCCTGGAAGTGGCGGCCGTGCGGACCGCGTTGGAGACCCACGACGGGGTACTGGCGCTGGGCGGCGGCGCCGTCCTCGCCGAGGCCACCCGGAAGGCCCTCACCGGCCACCGCGTCGTCTTCCTCGACGTCGGCCTGTCCGACGCCGCCGACCGCGTCGGCCTCAACACCGCCCGCCCGCTGCTGGCGCTCAACCCGCGCGCGGCCCTGCGCACCATGCTGGCCGAACGCGCCCCGATCTACGCCGAGGTCGCCACGGTCACCGTCACCACCGACGGCCGCACCCCCGACGACATCCTCGCTGAGGTCGTCGCCCAGCTCGACGAGGTCCCGGCATGAGCTCCACCGACCCGGCCGGCCCGGCCGACGGGGTCACTCGGATCGCGGTGACCGGGGACTCGTCCTACGACGTGCTCGTCGGCCGCGGCCTGCTCGGGGAGCTTCCACCGTTGCTGGGCGGGGCCCAGCGGGTCGCGATCATCCACCCGGGCGCCCTCCGCACCACCGGCGAGGCCGTCCGCGACGACCTGCGCGCCCAGGGTTTCGAGGCCCACTCGCTGGAGATCCCGGACGCCGAGGACGGCAAGACCCTCGAGGTCGCCGGCTTCTGCTGGGACGTCCTCGGCCAGGCCGGCTTCACCCGCACCGACGCGATCGTCGGCCTCGGCGGCGGCGCGGTCACCGACCTCGCCGGGTTCGTCGCCGCGTGCTGGCTGCGTGGCGTCCGCGTGGTGCAGGTCCCGACGACGCTGCTCGGCATGGTCGACGCCGCGGTCGGCGGCAAGACCGGCATCAACACCGCGGCCGGGAAGAACCTGGTCGGCGCGTTCCACCCGCCGGCCGGCGTCCTCGTCGATCTGGCGACGCTGGAGACGCTCCCGAAGCACGAGCTGGTGGCCGGCATGGCCGAGGTCGTCAAGACCGGCTTCATCGCCGACCCGCGCATCCTGGAGCTCATCGAGGCCGACCCGGAGCGAGCAACCGATCCCACGAGCCCGGCCCTCCAGGAGCTCGTCGAACGATCGATCCGGGTGAAGGCCGACGTGGTCTCGCAGGACCTCAAAGAATCCGGGCTCCGCGAGATCCTCAACTACGGCCACACGCTCGGCCACGCGATCGAGAAGAACGAGCGCTACCGCTGGCGGCACGGTGCGGCGGTCAGCGTCGGCCTGGTGTTCGCGGCCGAGCTCGGCCGCCTGGCCGGGCGCCTCGACGACGCCACCGCTGACCGCCACGCCGACGTGCTGAAGCTGCTCGGGCTCCCGCTCACCTACCAGGCCGCGGCCTGGCCCAAGCTCCTCGACTCGATGCGCGTCGACAAGAAGAGCCGGGGCAACCGCCTGCGGTTCATCGTCCTCGACGGTCTCGGGAAGCCGACGATCCTGGAGGACCCCGACCCGGGCCTGCTGGTCGCCGCCTACTCGGCGGTGGGCACCGAGAGCTCCCCGGCCAAGGCGGTGCAGCTGTGATCTACGTGCTCAACGGCCCGAACATCGGCCGCCTCGGTACCCGGGAACCGGAGATCTACGGCTCGGACTCGTACGCCGACCTGGTCCGGCTCTGCGAAACGACCGGCAAGGAGCTCGGAGTCGACGTCGAGGTCCGCCAGACCGACGCCGAGCACGAGATGCTCGGCTGGTTGCACCGGGCGGCCGACGAGCGCGCCCCGGTCGTCCTCAACCCCGGCGCCTGGACGCACTACAACATCGCGGTCCGCGACGCCTGCGCGATGCTCACCGCCCCGCTGATCGAGGTGCACATCACTAATGTGCACAAGCGCGAGCAATTCCGGCACACCAGTGTGATCTCGGCGGTCGCCACCGGCGCGATCATCGGCCTCGGCCTCAACGGCTACGCGCTCGCCCTTCGCCACCTCGCCACCTCGTGAACCCGGCACACCCCCAGCGAGCGAGGGTGGGCGAGCAACCACCCGAGAACGAGCGGGACGTCACGGCCGCAACCACGAAGGCCGGTCGCGGAAGCGACCGGCCCTCGCCAGGCAGGCGTAGATCTAAAGACGGGCCTGCAGGGTAACGGCGAGAAGCGCGGTCGCGGTGAAGTCGATCGCGGGCTCCACGCTCGAGTAGGCCTGGGGCTGATCGACGAACCGGGCGTCGGTCCGGTCGAACCGGCTGACGTCGACGCCGGAGCACTGCACGGCGCTCGTCGACGGGGTCAGCGACGTGAACGCCTGCCTGGCGTTCGGCCCGTTGACGACCGCCCCGAGCGCGATCCTGCCCTTCCCGTCCAGCGATCCGGCCAGGTTGGCGATCTGGTGGTGGATGCACTTCGGGTAGGTGCTCCCGACGCCCACGACCAGCGACAACCCCCACCCGTTGGTGCCCAGAGCGACGTTCCGCTGGGCGGTGCCGAACGCGTCGTAGGTGTCGTCGCCGGCCGCCCGGTGGTACAGCGCCGCGACCGCGCTCCAGCCGAACGTCTTCGACGTGAAGTCGGCCTGGGTGAGCGGCACCGCCGCGCCGATCGGGCTCTGCGACGCGGCCGAGACCCCGGCGTCGAGCCGGGCCTTCAGGTCGGCGACCAGCGCGGCCTTCTCGACCTCGAGCCCGGTCTTCCCGGTCTCGTCCAGCAGGCCCCACAGCTCGCCGTCGGCCAGCGGCCCGACGTCGTAGAGGTTGAGCGGCTGGCGGTTGCCGGTGGCGACCGACAGCGACGCCCAGTGCGCCGCTTGGCTCAGCCACGCGGTCGAGCGGGTGTCGCCGAGGACCCACCCTGCCCGGGCCAGCTCGGTCGCGCCGAGCGCCATGTCGTCGCTCCACGAGCTCTCCGCGTAGTAGCCGCGCGGATAGGTCGTCATCAGCGTGCCGTAGTCGTCGGTGTTCGCGAGGTCGAGGATCGTCGCGGCGGCGTCCAGGTGCGCGCGGGCCTTGGTCGGCTGGTCGCCCGCCTCGACCTGCGCGGCCAGCGCGAACGCGGCCGCCACCCGACCGGCCAGGTTCGGGCTGAGCTCGCCGCCCGGCGAGTTGGCCCGGAACACCGGCCGGTCGCGCAGGTAGCGCTTGGAGTCGCCGGTCGCGGTGTCGTCCTCCTGCGGCAGGCGCCAGGTGTCGTGGTCGCCGACGATGTTGTCGACGCCCCCGCTCCCCAGCCCGACCTGCAGGTACAGCGACTGTGTGGTCTCGTCCCACATCTTGTCGAGCCAGGCGACGCCGTGCTCGGCCTCGTCGGACAGGCCCTCGATGGCCTTTCCGTTGCCGATGCTCGCGTCACCACCGCGCTGCGCGAGCAGCATCAGGCTGACCGCGTACGCGGTCGTGTGGGTGAACTTGAGGTAGTCCCCGGCGTCGAACCACCCACCGGAGACGTCGAGGTCCGACGGACCGTCGGAGGATTCGGTCAATCCGGACGCGAGGTCGTCGCCGTCGGAGAAGTCGGGAGCGGCGTAGACGGTCGCGTGCGCGTCGTTGAGGTGCGACGGCTCCCGCGGGATCGGTTCGGAGATCACGTCGGACCCGTCGCGCTGGAGCCCGAAGAACTTGACCGTGTCGGCCGCGACCTCGCCGAACAGCTCCTTGCTCGCGCCCACCAGGAACACCGGCGAGACGGCGGTCGCGCCGCCGGTCACCCGGATCCGGTAGGCCCCCGCGGTCCGTAATCCCGAGATGTCGATCGGGTAGCTGGCCGGGTAGCGGTCGCTCCAACTTCCGCGGTCGGCCCCGACGGAGCCCTTCAGCGCGATCGAGCCGTCCTGCCGCTCGACCGTGAACGCGGCCCGGTCGGCCTTGCGCGGAGAGAGCAGGACCGCGACCTTCGTCTCGCCGGTGCCGTAGCCGACCTGGTCGACGCGGACGACCGCGTCGGTCGGCCCGACGGGCGTCCAGGTTCCCGAGGGGGCGTTCCGCTCGGACTTGTCGTCGCCCTTGTCACCGGTACAGCCCGCGAGGAGTGCCAGCGCGGTGATCGTTGCGATGACCGTGGTCAGGAGCCGGGGGAGGGCCGCGGGGCGGCGGTAGCGCACGAGATCCCTTCCTGTTGTTTCCGCCGACCACGGTGCGACGGACATGTGGACGAGTGGGCCGGCTAGCCCTACGGGTAGTATCGGGGGACCTGCCAAGCGGGTGGTATCCCGCCGCCCAGCCTCTCAGGAGATCCCTACGACTTGCGCACCGGCCTCACGTGCACCACGCGCACCGGGCCGGCCGACCAGGAGACGAAGAGCTTCCGCATGGCCACCACGAACGACCTGAAGAACGGCATCACGCTGAACCTGGACGGTCAGCTCTGGAACGTCGTCGAGTTCCAGCACGTCAAGCCCGGCAAGGGCGGCGCGTTCGTGCGGACGACGCTGAAGAACGTCCTGACCGGCAAGGTCGTCGACAAGACGTTCAACGCCGGCGTGAAGGTCGAGACCGCCAACGTCGACAAGCGGGCGATGTCGTACCTGTACAAGGACGCGGGCGACTTCGTGTTCATGGACTCGGAGACCTACGACCAGATCACGGTCCCGGCCGCGACGGTGGCCGGCAACGCCGACTACCTGCTCGAGAACGCCGAGGTCACGATCGCGCTCCACGACGGCACGCCGCTCTACGTCGAGCTGCCCGCCTCGGTCGAGCTCGTCGTCCAGCACACCGACCCGGGCCTCCAGGGCGACCGCTCCACCGGCGGCACCAAGCCGGCCGAGCTCGAGACCGGCGCGACGATCCAGGTCCCGCTGTTCGTCAACACCGGCGACAAGCTGAAGGTCGACACCCGCGACGGGCGGTACATCGGCCGGGTCACGGGGTGAGCAGTCCCCGTCCCAACGATCCCGATCGCCGTTCGGCGCGCCGCAAGGCGCGGAAACGCGCCCTCGACATCCTGTTCGAGGCCGACGTCCGC
The DNA here is from genome assembly GCF_006912135.1 of Cryptosporangium phraense. Classification (NCBI taxonomy): domain Bacteria; kingdom Bacillati; phylum Actinomycetota; class Actinomycetes; order Cryptosporangiales; family Cryptosporangiaceae; genus Cryptosporangium; species Cryptosporangium phraense. The sequence continues at coordinate 43,272 of NZ_VIRS01000024.1, forward strand.
GGCACCGAGCCGCTGGCGACCGCCCGCGACCGCCTCGCGCAGTCCGACCCCCCGGTGCCCGACTACGCGATCACGCTGGTCGAGGGCGTCACCGAGAAGCGTCCGCGCCTGGACGAGCTGATCTCGACGTATGCCGAGGGTTGGACCCTGGACCGCATGCCCGCGGTCGACCGGAACCTGCTCCGGTTGGGGGTGTACGAGCTGCTGTTCCGGGATGACATTCCGGATGCGGTCGCGATCGACGAGGCGGTGGATCTGGCTCGGGAGCTCTCTACGGATGAGTCGCCGCGGTTCGTGAACGGTCTGCTGGGGCGTCTGCAGTTGGTGAAGGCTGAGCTCTAGGGGTTTGTGGTTTACGCCTGCCGGGCGCGCGCCGGTCGCTTCCGCGACTGGCGCGCGTTGCTGTTGCGGGGGTGACGTCCCGCCGGTTCGTGCGTGGTCGCTGACCCACCCTCCGGTTGCTGGGGGTGTGCATGGCTCAGGGGTTCACGCGCCCGATCGCGCCGATACGCACCGCGTCGAGCCGGGTCGCGCTGGGTCGGGTCGGGTCGGGTAGCGCCACGCTGGGTCGGATCGCGCCGCGCCGCGTCGGATCGCGCCGCGCCGCGTCGGATCGCGTCGCGCCGTGTCGGGCCGGGTCGCGTCGGGCCGGGGTCGTTTCGCGCATCGGGCCAGGTCGTTTCGCGCGTCGGATCGGGTCGTTTCGCGCGCAGGGTCGCGCCTCTCCGCGCCGGGTCGCCGCGCAGCGCCGCGCCGGATCGGGCCGGGTCGGGCCGTGTCGGGTCGAGTCGCGTCGGTCGCGCCGCGCCGCGCCGCGCCGCGTCGGGTCGCGTCGGGTCGCGTCGCTTCGCGCCGGGTCGCGTATCGCCGCTCCGCGCTGGGTCGCGTCGCGCCGGGTCGCGTAGCGCCGCTCCGCGCCGGGCCGGGCCGGGTCGGGTCGGGTCGCTCCGCGCCGGGTCGGGCCGCTTCGCGCCGGGTCGCGCCGGGTCGGGTCGGGTCGGGTCGCTCCGCGCCGGGTCGGGCCGCTTCGCGCCGGGCCGCTTCGCGCCGGGCCGCTTCGCGCCGGGCCGCTTCGCGCCGGGCCGCGCCGGGTCGGGTCGGGTCGGGTCGCGCTGGGGTCGAGTGCGCTGCCGCGATAGGTCCTCCGCCTCGCTGCGCGCGGTCACCCACCCACCTCCTGCCCTCATGCGGCAGCAACCAGGAACGAACGAGAGGCCCCCGCGCGGACCAGCCATGCGTTGACCGACGCACCTCCGCAGGCCCGCTCCGGATCACGTCGGCTCGCCCGCCCGCCCGGCAGATCGTGCAGCCAGGGCCGTACCGCGGTCCGCCCGGAACAACGAACCCGCAGCCAGTTCCGCGGGCGTCTGCCGCTCGAGTCGGGCGTCGTCACGAGTACGTCGCCCACGCCGAAGCGCCCAGCGCGGGTGAGGAGTCCGACCTGCTGCCGGTACAGGCCACCGACATCGGTCGCGATGACGAGCGCTGCCGTCCGCGCCGCAGCGCGCTCCGGTCGACCTGGAGAGTGCGCGCCGGCTCAGGGCGGAGCCACTGATCCGAAGTCTCACGGCGCCCGCCAACTGCAATAACAAGCCCAGAGAGTGGAGACCGAGGGGTCAACGGTCGGCGGCCACTGACCAACCGCGAGGCGCTTAGCGGCAGGTCACCCACGATACGGCGGCCGGCGATACGGCGGCCCGCGGTGCGGCGGTGCGGCGATCAGAGGTGGCGATCAGAGGTGCGGCGGCCCGCGGTGCGGCGGTGCGGCGATCAGAGGTGCAGCGGCCCGCGGTGCGGCGGTTCGGCGGCCCGCGGTGCGGCGGTGCGGCGGCCTGCGGTGCGGCGGCCTGCGGTGCGGCGAACGGCGAGCGGTACGCGTGGTGGCGGCTCGCGATGTGGTGGTCCATGGCCGTAGTGACCATCGATGCGAGTGGTCTCGGCGATCTATGTGCGTCGTCAGCGGTTCGGCCCTGCCCAGCGAGGGCTCACGCATCACGCACTCAGCCCGGCTCATTCCCGCCACTCCGGCCGGCACCGGCGCGCCCCCCTCTGCTCACACACGCAGATTCACGACGTATCGGGGTTCTCCGGCCTCCGGAAGGCCCGGAAACTCGTCAATCTGCGCGCCCGCGTGCCCGCGTGCCTGCGAGCCTGCGTGCCTGCGAGCCCGCGTGCCCGCGTGCCTGCGCGTCCGCGTGCCCGCGTGCCCGCGTGCCCGCGTGCCCGCGTGCCCGCGTGCCCGCGTGCCCGCGTGCCCGCGCTCCCGCGCGCCCGCGCGGACAGACATCCCCCGCGGCCCGGGAAACGACGAAGCCCCCCGCGTGACGTGCGCGAGGGGCTTCATCACGTTCCAGCCGACACCCCCGGCTGGAACCCGGGGCACTACGGGCGAATCGGCGTCGCGACCAGCACGTTCCACTCGGTGAGCTTCTCGATCAGGCCGGCCGGGGACAGGTCGAACACGATCGCGAGCGTGCGCAGGTCGTCGGCGCGGATCGAGAGCACCCGGCCGTTGTAGTCGCCGCGCTGCTGCTGGATGCTCCGGGCGAACCGCTGCACGGCACCGAGCTCGTCACCGGGCAGCTGCTCGAGACGCTCGAGGTCGATGACGACCTTGCTCGCGCCCTCGTGACGGCCGGGGCCGTCGCCGGGGAGGAGCTCCGCGATCGGGACCCGGTAGAACTCGGCGAGCTCGTTCAGGCGGGCGACGGTGACGGCCCGGTCGCCGCGCTCGTACGAACCGACCACGACCGCCTTCCAGCGGCCACCGGACTTCTCCTCCACCCCCTGTAGCGAGAGACCCTGCTGCTGCCGGATGGCTCGCAGCCGGGCACCGAGGGCCTTGGCGTAATCGGACATTCGTTCTCCGAGGGGTATTGCGCATGCCCGGGGAAAGCATGCGGGCGGACGGGCAGCGACAGCCGAGCCACGTCTCCGCGCCCGGTCGCTACGGAGAGTGACCGTAGAGCCGAAAGGGCAATCCGGTCAAGAGGAATGACGAAACCGTAGCCGCCCGGCGTTGTGACGTTGAACGCCTCGGTCGATTCCACGCGGTAAGCACCTTTGCCCGATGTCGCTGCAGGGTGTGACCGTCACAGTTCATCATCCTGTCGTCACACGGTTCACATCGGTACCGGAAGTCGGGCCCTGGTCGGTACGAAACGGCACAGATTCTCGCTCCCGCACAACCCGCTCAGTCTCGTAACAGCTGTTGTGACCTGCGTCGCCTGTGATTCACGAGACGAGAACGGTGAGCCGTCGCAGACCGTCAGAGCGCTGATAGCGTTACCACGACAGTGCCAATCCTTTAACGACCCGTCCGGTGAGGCGGGGAAGGAGGTGGCCGGCGGTGACGCCTGCCATGGAGAGACTGCCCGACCAGCAAGACCGCGAGATCCTCGACGAAACCGCGGTGGGCCGCACGATCGACCGGATCGCCCACCAGATCCTCGAGAAGACCGACGGCGGAGCCGACACGGTATTGATGGGGATCCCGACCCGCGGCGCCCCGCTCGCCCGGCGGCTGGCCGGCCGCATCGAGACGTTCACCGGCGTGACCCTCCCGGTCGGCGCCCTCGACGTCACCCTCTACCGCGACGACCTGAAACTCCGCGGCCCGCGGGCCCTCGAACGCACCGACCTCCCCAGCGAGGGCATCGACGGCCGCCGGGTGATCCTGGTCGACGACGTCCTGTTCAGCGGCCGCACGATCCGCGCCGCGCTCGACGCCCTGTCCGACCTCGGCCGCCCGCGAAGCGTCCAACTGGCCGTTCTCGTCGACCGGGGGCACCGGGAACTACCGATCCGGGCCGACTACGTCGGCAAGAACCTGCCTACCTCGCGCAGCGAGAACGTGCGGGTCCACCTGCAGGAGACCGACGGTCGGGACGCGGTGGTGATCGCCGGATGATCACGCACCTCCTCTCCGCCGGTGATCTGGACGCCGAGACCGCCACCCTCATCCTCGATACGGCGCAGGAGCTCGCGGCCGCCTCGGGCCGGAGCGTCAAGAAGTTCCCGACGCTGCGCGGCCGCACGGTCGTGAACCTCTTCTACGAGGACTCGACCCGCACCCGGATCTCGTTCGAGGCCGCGGCCAAGCGCCTCTCGGCCGACGTCATCAACTTCTCGGCCAAGGGCTCCAGCGTCAGCAAGGGCGAATCGCTCAAGGACACCGCGCTGACGCTGCAGGCCATGGGCGCGGACGCCGTCGTGATCCGCCACCCGGCCAGCGGCGCCCCGAACACGCTGGCCAAGTGGGTCGACGGGGCCGTGGTCAACGCGGGCGACGGCACCCACGAGCACCCCACCCAGGCGCTGCTCGACGCGTACACGATGCGCAGCCGGCTCGGCCGGCTCGAAGGGCTGCGGGTCGGGATCGTCGGCGACGTGCTGCACAGCCGGGTCGCCCGGTCGAACGTGCTGCTGCTGGCGACGCTCGGCGCCGAGGTCACGCTGGTCGCCCCGCCGACGCTGGTGCCGGTCGGCGTCGGGTCCTGGCCGGCCGACGTCTCCTACGACCTGGACGCCGTCCTGCCGAAGCTCGACGTCGTGATGGCGCTCCGCGTGCAGCGGGAGCGCATGAACACGTCCTACTTCCCGACCGAGCGCGAGTACGCCCGCCGCTACGGGCTCGACCTGAAACGCCTGGCCGCGCTGCCCGAGCAGGCGATCGTGATGCACCCGGGCCCGATGAACCGAGGCATGGAGATCACGCCCGAAGTGGCCGACAGCAGCCGCTCCACGATCGTCGAACAGGTCACCAACGGCGTGCACGTCCGGATGGCCGTCCTCTACCTGCTCCTCGGAGGGGCCTCATGAGCAATTACCTGATCCGCGGCGCGACGTTCCCCGACGGCACCGCAAAGGACCTGGCGGTCGAGAACGGCCTGATCGTCGAGAAAACCGAAAACGCAGAGGTCATCGACGCTGAAGGCCTGCGACTCCTCCCCGGCCTCGTCGACCTGCACACCCACCTGCGTCAGCCCGGCCGGGAGGACGCCGAGACGATCGAGACCGGCAGCCGCGCGGCCGCGCTCGGCGGCTACACCGCGGTCTGCGCGATGGCCAACACCGACCCGGTCGCCGACGCGGCCGGGATCGTCGAGCAGGTCTGGCGGCTGGGCCGCGAGGTCGGCCTGGTCGACGTCCAGCCGATCGGCGCCGTCACCCTGGGCCTGAACGGCGAGCGGCTGGCCGAGCTGGGCGCGATGGCCGAGTCGGCCGCCCGGGTCCGGGTGTTCTCCGACGACGGCCACTGCGTGCACGACGCCGCGGTGATGCGCCGGGCGCTGGAGTACGTCAAGGCGTTCGACGGGGTCATCGCCCAGCACGCCGAGGATCCCAAGCTCACGGTCGGCGCGCAGATGAACGAGGGCGAGCAGTCCGCCCAGCTCGGGCTGGCCGGTTGGCCCGCGGTCGCCGAGGAGGCGATCATCGCCCGGGACGCGCTGCTCGCCGCCCACGTCGGGTCGCGGCTGCACGTCTGCCACGTCTCGACCGCGGGCTCGGTCGAGGTGCTGCGCTGGGCCAAGGGCCGCGGGATCCGGGTGACCGCCGAGGTCACCCCGCACCACCTGCTGCTCACCGACGAGCTGGCCGCGACCTACGACCCGGTCTACAAGGTCAACCCGCCGCTGCGCACGGCCGAGGACGTCACCGCGCTGCGCGAGGCCCTGGCCGACGGCACGATCGACGCGGTCGCCACCGACCACGCCCCGCACGCCCGCGAAGACAAGGAATGCGAGTGGGCGGCGGCCCGGCCCGGCATGCTCGGGCTGGAGACCGCGCTCCCGATCGTGATCCGGACGATGGTCGAGACCGGGCTGCTCGATTGGCAGGGCGTCGCCGACCGGATGAGCCACGCCCCGGCCCGCATCGCCGGCCTCACCGGCCTCACCGGCAACGGCCGGGCAACGAGCGGGGCCGGCGCCCACGGCCGCCCGCTCGCCGTCGGCGAGCCGGCCAACCTGACGCTCGTCGACCCGTCCGCGCGCTGGACGGTCACCCCGGACGGCCTGGCCAGCATCAGCCGCAACACCCCGTACGCCGGGCTCGAACTGCCGGGCACGATCGTGGCCACGTTCCTGCGCGGGCGTCCGACGGTCCTCGACGGCAAGGCCCAGGCATGATCGCGGCCGCCTACGAGCGCGGGCCCGACCACTGGACCGCCCGGATCCTGTTCACCGCGGCCGTGCTGGTGGTCTTCGGCCTGATCGTGCTGGCCGCCCGCCGGGCCTGGAAGCGACGGGTCGCGGCCCACGCCGACCTGCTGCCGCTCCCGACCGGCACGGTCACCGATGGCATCCCAGAAAGCAGCGGTCTCTACGTCGGCACCACCCAGGCCGGCGAGTGGCAGGCCCGCGTCTACGCCGGTGACCTGGCCAACCGCGCCGCCGCCACCCTGCACACCGGCCCCGAAGGCGTGCTGATCGAACGCGACGGCGCCGAACCGATCTTCATCCCGGCCGAATCGATCACCGGAGCCCGCCTCGACGCCGGCCTGGCCAACAAGGTCGTCGGCGGCGCCGGTCTGCTGGTCGTCACCTGGGAGCAGAACGGCTACGCGCTCGACACCGGCTTCCGCGCCGACCACCGCCTCGACAACGCCACCCACCTGCGTGAGATCGAGAAAGTCCTCCTGGAGAACGCCTCATGAAGACCCCTGCCCTACTGGTTCTGGAAGACGGCCGCACGTTCCGGGGCGAGGCCTTCGGCGCGATCGGCGAGACGTTCGGCGAAGCCGTCTTCACCACCGGCATGACCGGCTACCAGGAGACTCTCACCGACCCCTCGTACCACCGGCAGATCGTCACGATGACCGCGCCGCACATCGGCAACACCGGCGTGAACGGCGAGGACGACGAGTCGGCGAAAATCTGGGTCGCCGGCTACGTCGTCCGCGACCCGGCCCGGATCTCGTCCAACTGGCGCGCGACCGGCTCGCTCGACGACCGGCTGAAGGCCGAAGGCGTCGTCGGGATCGCCGGCGTCGACACCCGGGCCCTCACCCGGCACCTGCGCGAGCGGGGCGCGATGCGCGCCGCGGTCTCCAGCACCGGGGAAGACGCCGCGGACGTGCTGGCCAAAGTACGAACCAGCCCGAGCATGACCGGAGCCGACCTCGTCGGCGACGTCACCACCCCCGAGCCGTACGTGGTGAACGCCGAGGGCCCGACCCGGTTCAAGATCGCCGCGGTCGACCTCGGCATCAAGCGCAACACCCCGCGCCGGATGGCCGCCCGGGGCATCGAGGTGCACGTCCTCCCGGCCACGACGCCACCCGAGGAGCTGCTGAAACGGCAGCTCGACGGGGTCTTCTTCTCCAACGGCCCGGGCGACCCGGCCACCGCCGACGGCCCGGTGGCCCTGGCCCGGGCCGCGCTGGGGGCCCAGCTGCCCACGTTCGGCATCTGCTTCGGCAACCAGGTCCTCGGCCGTGCGCTCGGCTTCGGCACCTACAAGCTGGTCTACGGTCACCGCGGAATCAACCAGCCGGTCATCGACAAAAACACCGGCAAGGTCGAGATCACCGCCCACAACCACGGCTTCGCGGTCGACGCGCCCCGAGGGAAAGCCGCCGACACCGAATTCGGCCGCGCCGAGGTCAGCCACGTCTGCCTCAACGACGACGTGGTGGAGGGCCTGACCTGCCTCGACACCCCGGCGTTCAGCGTCCAGTACCACCCGGAAGCCGCGGCCGGCCCGCACGACGCGGACTACCTGTTCGACCGCTTCGTCGACCTCATGAAGGGCAAGAACTGATGCCGAAGCGCGACGACATCCGGCACGTGCTGGTGATCGGCTCCGGGCCGATCCTGATCGGGCAGGCCGCCGAGTTCGACTACTCCGGCACCCAGGCCTGCCGCGTGCTCCGCGAGGAGGGCCTGCGGGTCAGCCTGGTCAACTCCAACCCGGCGACGATCATGACCGACCCGGAGTTCGCCGACTCGACCTACATCGAGCCGATCACCGTGGAGTACGTCGAGCAGATCATCGCCCGCGAGCGCCCCGACGCCCTGCTGGCCACCCTCGGCGGCCAGACCGCGCTCAACACCGCGGTCGCGCTGCACGAGAAGGGGATCCTGGAGAAGTACAACGTCGAGCTGATCGGCGCCGACATCGACGCGATCCAGCGCGGCGAGGACCGGCAGCGCTTCAAGGACATCTGCGCCTCGGTCGGCGCCGAGACCCCCCGCTCCGCGGTGTGTCACTCGATGGAGGAGGTCCGGTCCACCGTCGCCGAACTCGGCCTCCCGGTGGTGATCCGTCCGTCGTTCACGATGGGCGGCCTGGGCTCCGGTATGGCCCATACGGACGCCGACCTGGAGCGCATCGCGGGCGGCGGACTGGCCGCGAGCCCGGTCCACGAGGTGCTGATCGAGGAGAGCGTGCTCGGCTGGAAGGAGTACGAGCTCGAGCTCATGCGCGACCGCAACGACAACGTCGTGGTCGTCTGCTCGATCGAGAACGTCGACGCGATGGGCGTGCACACCGGCGACTCGGTGACCGTCGCCCCGGCCATGACGCTCACCGACCGCGAGTACCAGCGGCTGCGTGACGTCGGCATCGACGTGCTGCGCGCGGTCGGCGTCGACACCGGCGGGTGCAACATCCAGTTCGCGATCAACCCGGAGACCGGCCGGCTGGTCGTCATCGAGATGAACCCGCGGGTGTCCCGCTCGTCGGCGCTGGCCTCCAAGGCGACCGGCTTCCCGATCGCCAAGATCGCGGCCAAGCTCGCGGTCGGCTACACGCTCGACGAGATCCGCAACGACATCACCGAGCAGACGCCGGCCAGCTTCGAGCCGAGCCTGGACTACGTCGTCGTGAAGGTGCCGCGGTTCGCGTTCGAGAAGTTCCCCGGCGCCGACCCGGAGCTGACCACGACGATGAAGTCGGTCGGCGAGGCGATGGCGCTGGGCCGGTCGTTCCCGGAGGCGCTGAACAAGGCGCTGCGCTCGGCCGAGACCGGCGCGGCCGGCTTCTGGACGACGCCGGATCCGGAGAACGACCCGCTGGACGCGCTGAAGATCCCGCACGACGGCCGGCTGTACGACGCCGAGCGGGCACTCCGGCTCGGGCACTCCGTCGAGGAGGTCGCCGCGGTCTCCGGCTACGACCCCTGGTTCGTCGACCAGATCGCGTCGCTGGTCGAGCTGCGGGCCGAGCTCGTCGACGCGCCGGTCCTCGACGTCGAACTGCTGCGCCGGGCCAAGCGGGCCGGGCTCTCCGACCGCCAGGTCGCGTCGCTGCGGCCGGAGTTCGCCGGCGAGGACGGCGTCCGGACCCTGCGGCAGCGGCTGGGGGTGCGTCCGGTCTACAAGACCGTCGACACCTGCGCGGCCGAGTTCGCCGCGAGCACGCCGTACCACTACAGCGCCTACGAGACCGACCCGGAGGCCGAGACCGAGGTCGCGCCGAGCACCGGGGCCAAGGTGATGATCCTGGGCTCCGGCCCGAACCGGATCGGCCAGGGCATCGAGTTCGACTACTCCTGCGTCCACGCCGCGATGTCCCTGCGGGACGCCGGCTACGAGACCGTGATGGTCAACTGCAACCCGGAGACGGTGTCCACCGACTACGACACGTCCGACCGGCTCTACTTCGAGCCGCTCACGTTCGAGGACGTGCTCGAGGTCTGGCACGCCGAGGACTCGTCGGGCAAGGCGGCCGGCGGGCCCGGCGTCGTCGGCGTCATCGTGCAGCTCGGCGGGCAGACGCCGCTCGGGCTGGCCCGGCGGCTGGCCGCGGCCGGCGTCCCGATCGTCGGGACGCCGCCGGAGAGCATCCACCTGGCCGAGGAGCGGGGCGCGTTCGGCCGGGTGCTGGAGGCAGCGAAGCTGCCGTCGCCCAAGCACGGCCTGGCCACGTCCTACCCCGAGGCGCACGCGATCGCCGAGACGCTCGGCTACCCGGTGCTGGTCCGGCCGTCCTACGTCCTCGGCGGACGGGGCATGGAGATCGTCTACGACGACGCCACGCTGGAGTCCTACATCGCCCGGGCGACCGAGGTCAGCCCCGAGCATCCGGTGCTGGTCGACAGCTTCCTCGACGACGCGATCGAGATCGACGTGGACGCGCTCGCCGACGGCACGGGGGAGATCTACCTCGGTGGCGTGATGGAGCACATCGAGGAGGCCGGGATCCACTCCGGCGACTCGGCCTGCGCGCTGCCGCCGATCACGCTCGGGTCGTCGGACATCGCGAACGTGCGCCGGTCGACGGCGGCCATCGCCGCCGGGGTGGGCGTTCGCGGGCTGCTCAACGTGCAGTACGCGCTCAAGGACGACACGCTCTACGTCCTCGAGGCCAACCCGCGGGCGTCGCGGACGGTCCCGTTCGTCTCCAAGGCGACGGCGGTGCCGCTGGCCAAGGCCGCGGCCCGGATCATGCTCGGCGCGACGATCGCCGATCTGCGCGAGGAGGGGCTGCTGCCGGCGACCGGCGACGGCGGGTCGCTGGCCCTGGAGCAGACGCCGATCGCGGTCAAGGAGGCCGTGCTGCCGTTCAAGCGGTTCCGGACGACCACCGGGGCCGGCATCGACAGCCTGCTCGGCCCGGAGATGAAGTCGACCGGCGAGGTCATGGGCATCGACACCGCGTTCGGCGCCGCGTTCGCGAAGAGCCAGGCCGGGGCCTACGGGTCGCTGCCGACCGAGGGCCGGGTGTTCGTCTCGGTCGCGAACAAGGACAAGCGCTCGATCGTCTTCCCGGTCAAGCGCCTGACCGACCTGGGCTTCGAGGTGATCGCCACGCACGGCACCGCCGAGGTGCTGTGGCGGCACGGCATCCCGGCTCGCGTGGTGCGCAAGCACTTCGAGCCGGCCGGCGGCGACGACGATCACGACGTGGTCACGTTGATTCGGGCCGGCGAGGTTCAACTCGTCGTCAACACGCCGTACGGGAACTCCGGGCCGCGCGTCGACGGGTACGAGATCCGGTCGGCCGCGGTGAGCGCCGACGTCCCGTGCATCACGACCGTGCAGGCGGCCGCGGCGGCGGTGCTCGGCATCGAGGCGCAGCTGCGTGGCGAGCTGTTCGTCCGCCCGCTGCAGGAGCTGCACAAGGCGCTGCGTCCGTGAGCGCCTACGGGGTCCTGCGAGACCGGGCGCTCTTCCGTCTCGGCGGTGGCGACGCCGAGACGGCGCACGAGCGGACACTGGACGCGCTGGCGCGGTTCGGCCGTTTCCCGATGGCCGTGGCCGCTTCCCGCCGCTGGGCCCTGGGCGACGCGCCGGGCCTGGCCCGGACGCTGTTCGGGGTGCCGTTCCCGGGGCCGGTCGGGCTGGCCGCGGGCATGGACAAGAACGGGGTCGCGCTGCCGGCCTGGGCCGGGCTCGGGTTCGGGTTCGTCGAGGTCGGCACCGTGACCGCGCACGGGCAGCCGGGCAACCCGCGGCCCCGGCTGTTCCGGTTGCCCGAGAGCGAGGCGATCGTCAACCGGATGGGGTTCAACAACCGGGGCGCGGCCGCGCTGGCCGCCCGGCTGGCCGACCTGTCGGTGGGTGGCCGCCCGCCGCTGCCGGTCCCGGTCGGGGTGAGCCTGGGCAAGTCCAAGGTCACCCCGCTGGACGCGGCCGTCGAGGACTACCTGCGGTCGCTGCGCGCCGTCCACCGCTACGCCGACTACGTGGCGGTGAACGTGAGCTCGCCGAACACGCCGGGCCTGCGGGCGCTGCAGGACCGGTCGGCGCTCGATTCGCTGGTGGGCGCACTGGCCGCGGAAGCCGCCGCGCTCCGGGACACCCCTGGGCCGCGTCGTCCGGCCGGGCGCGCGGTGCCGCTCGTCGTCAAGATCGCGCCGGACCTGACCGACGCGGCCGTCGGCGAGGTGCTCGAGGTCTGTGCGGCGCACGGCGTCGCCGGCGTCATCGTGTCCAACACGACGCTCGGCCGCGCCGGGGTCACCACGACGGAGGCGGGCGGGCTCTCCGGCGCTCCGCTGGCCGCGCGGGCCCGGGACCTGGTCCGGTTCGTGGTGCAGGAGACCGCCGGGCGGCTGCCGGTGATCGGCGTCGGCGGCATCCTGACGCCCGCCGACGCGACCGCGATGTTCGACCGCGGGGCGGCGCTGATCCAGCTCTACACCGGGCTCGTCTACCGCGGGCCCGGGCTGGTCCGGGCGATCAACAAATCCGTCACTCAGCGTGGCGTCGGGCGCCTCAGCTCCGCCGAGGCCATTTCCGACCCTCTGAGAGCCCCGCAGAGCGCTCCGCAGGGGGCGTTGGAGGGTCGAGTCACCACAGGCGGTCCGGCGACGCTCAGCGGGCCTGTAGCAGGGGAGGGTCCGAGTGAGCGTTAACACGTCGCAGGTCGCGGCCGACCGCGATCACTTCGGGGCCCGCCTGGCCAAGGCCGTCGCCGAGCGGGGACCACTCTGCGTGGGCATCGATCCGCACCCCGGACTGCTCGACGCCTGGGGGCTGACCAGGGACGTTGCCGGGGTCGAGCGGTTCGCGCGCACGGTCGTGGACGCGTTGGCCGGGCAGGTCGCGGTGCTCAAGCCGCAGTCGGCGTTCTTCGAGCGGTACGGGTCGCGCGGGATCGCCGTGCTCGAGCGGGTGATCCTCGACGCCCGGGCGGCCGGCGCGCTGGTGCTCAACGACGTCAAGCGGGGCGACATCGGCAGCACGATGGACGCCTACGCCGCCGCGTACCTGGACCCGGCGTCCCCGTTGTGCGGTGACGCGATGACCGCGAGCCCGTATCTCGGGTTCGGGTCGCTGGCGCCGCTGCTCTCCGCCGCGATCGCCCACGGCAACGGCGTCTTCGTGCTCGGCCTGACGTCCAACCCCGAAGGACCTCAGGTGCAGCACGCGGTCGCCGCCGACGGACGGACCGTCGCGCAGACCGTACTGGACGCGGTCGCGTCCGCGGACGCGGGCTACCTCCCCTACGGACCGGTCGGTGTCGTCGTCGGGGCGACCGTGGGGGAGACCGGGCACGACCTGAGCCGGGTGAACGGACCGTTCCTCGCGCCGGGTCTGGGCGCGCAGGGGGCGACCGCGGACGACCTCCGGGCGGTGTTCGGGGACGCCCGCCGGGCGGTGCTCCCGTCGGTCTCCCGGGAGGTGTTGCGGGCGGGTCCGGATCGCGCGTCGTTGCGCTCAGTGGCGGCCCGGGCGGCGGACGATTTTGCGGCTGTGCTTGCCTAAGGAAGGGCCGGTTGCGGTAGCCGAAACTGGCGTAGGTGTTGCCTACGCCACGATGGGTACTCTCCGACCTGCATGAACCCCTCGCGGCGAACCCTCGTTGCTGTCAGTGTGGAGTGTGTCATCGATCACTGTGATGTTCCGGTGGCGTCCGGCAAATTCGGGCATAAGACTGCAAATCGCAGCTTTCTGCGGTTTCATGCCACGATTGGGCGGGGGCCAACACCGGGCCGCATTGCTTCCTGTCGCACTTCCTCGCTAGGTTCACGCGCTGGAATCGTCCGCTTCCCCAACGAACACCCGAGGTGACCTGTGGCTCTTCCGTCGTTGAGCCCCGAGCAGCGTGCCGCTGCTCTGCAGAAGGCTGCCGAGGCGCGCAAGCAGCGTGCCGCGGTCAAGGACAAGCTCAAGCACGGTGGCCTGTCCCTGTCGGAGGTCCTCGACTCGGCCGAACAGGACGACGTCATCGGCAAGATGAAGGTCTCGGCCGTCCTCGAGGCGCTCCCCGGCATCGGCAAGGTCCGTGCCGTCCAGATCATGGAGAAGTTCAAGATCGCCGAGAGTCGGCGGGTGCGTGGCCTGGGTGACAACCAGAAGCGCGCGCTGCTCCAGGAGTTCGGCTCCACCTCCGGTGGACGCTGAAATTCCCGGCCTCCCGTCCCGCGCCGCTGATGCGGCGCGGCTGACGGTGCTCTCCGGTCCCTCCGGAGTAGGCAAGGGCAGCGTCGTGGCCGAGATCCGGCGTCACCACCCCTCGGTGTGGCTGTCGGTGTCGGTGACGACCCGCCCGCCCCGGCCCGGCGAAGAGCACGGCAAGCAGTACTACTTCGTCAGCCGGGACGAGTACGACCAGATGGTGGCCGCCGGCGATCTCCTGGAACATGCGGAGTTCGCCGGCAACGGCTACGGCACTCCTCGCCGTGCGGTCGAGGAGCGCCTGGCTTCGGGGCGCCCGGCCCTGCTCGAGATCGAGCTGCAGGGTGCCCGGCAGGTGCGGGAGGCGATGCCGACCGCGCAATTCGTCTTCTTGGCGCCCCCGTCGTGGGACGAGCTGGTCCGCCGGCTCGTCGGGCGGGGCACCGAGGACGAGGTGACGATCCGGCGCCGGCTCGAGGCCGCGGTCGTCGAGCTCGCGGCCGAGAAGGAATTCGACGTCACGATCGTCAACGACAATGTCAGCCAGGCTGCCACCGAGTTGGTAGAGTTGCTGACCGTGCCTGTCCGCTGAGGGACGGTCGGGTGCTGATGTGGTTCTTCCACGAGAAACTCAATCTCCCGAAATCATTTTGAGGCTGATCCGTTTTGTCCGGAACCGTCGCTGCTCCTGAAGGCATCACCAACCCGCCGATCGACGAGCTGCTCGAGAAGACCTCTTCGAAGTACGCGCTCGTGATCTACGCGGCCAAGCGGGCTCGTCAGATCAACGCGTACTACTCGCAGTTGGGTGAGGGGCTGCTCGAGTACGTGGGGCCGTTGGTGGAGACCTCGCCGCAGGAGAAGCCGCTGTCGATCGCGTTGCGAGAGATCAACTCCGACATGCTGACCCATGAGGCTGTGCCGGGGGAGTAAGTAGTCGTTTCGTCGCCTTGGGCGGGGCCGCCTGGGGGCGGGCTGCCTTCGGGCGGGTGTGCCGCTGTGGGTGGGCTCGGGTTGTGGGTGGTTGCGGTTGTGCCGCGGCTTGCGGCCCGGGGCGCTTCAACGACAAAGCACCATGCGGACGGTCGGCAGCAAGCCGACCGTCCGTTTGCGTGTTCGGGCTGGAGGTGGCCCTAGTGCGCTCGGTCGGCATCGATGCGCCCAGTTTCTGGCGGCGTAGGTGCCGATCAGGGGTGCCGATTGATCGGCGCCGGGTCAACGCGATCGCGGCTGATCGCGCCTGAACAGGTCGTCCCGGAGCGGGCCGCGGCCGGTCTCGACGCGCACGTGACCGGTTATGTCGACCACACACCACCTCGCGGCGCAACGGCCGACCTCGAGGCTGCTGTGATCGCCACTCGCCGAGCGCTGCGGACCGACCGGTCGGCAGAGCCGCTCACACCGGCGTCCCACCACACCCCGGTCGCCAACCGCCGATCACCCGACCGTCTCCACCGGGACGGCTCAACACCTCGAGCGGGGCCTCCGCTCCGGGGCGGGTCCCGGGCTCACGGCAAGATGGGGCCGTGACTGAAGTCGTGTTGGGCGTGGCCGGCGGCATTGCGGCGTACAAGGCGTGCGAGCTGCTCCGGCGGCTCAAGGAGTCCGGCCTGAACGTCACGGTCGTACCGACCGAGAGCGCGCTGGAGTTCGTCGGGGCACCGACGTGGGCGGCGCTGTCCGGCCGGCCGGTCGCCACCGACGTGTGGACGAACGTGCACGAGGTGCCGCACGTGGCCCTGGGCCGCCAGGCCGACCTGGTCGTCGTGGCCCCGGCCACCGCGGACCTCCTCGCCCGCGCCGCCCACGGCCTGGCCAACGACCTCCTCACGAACACGCTGCTCACCGCCCGGTGCCCGATCCTCTTCGCACCCGCGATGCACACCGAGATGTGGGACCACCCGGCGACCCGAACCAACGTGGCCACGCTGCGGGAGCGCGGGATCGTCGTCCTCGAACCGGCCGTCGGACGCCTGACCGGGAAGGACACCGGCAAGGGGCGGCTGCCTGAGCCGTCCGAGATCGCCGACGTGGCCTTCTCGCTCCTTCGTCGCCCGACCGCCGAGCCGGACCTCACCGGCAGGAAGGTCGTCGTCTCGGCCGGCGGTACCCGCGAGTTCCTCGACCCGGTGCGCTACCTCGGCAACCGCTCGTCCGGGCGCCAGGGCTACGCGCTGGCCAAGACCGCCGCCGCCCGCGGTGCCACCGTCACGCTCGTCGCCGCCAACACGGCGCTGCCCGACCCGGCCGGCGTCGACGTCGTCCGCGTCGTCAGTACGAACGATCTGAGGGACGCGGTCTTCGCGGCGGCCACCGACGCGGACGCGGTGGTGATGGCCGCGGCCCCCGCGGACTTCCGCCCGGCCGACTACGTCGGGACGAAGATCAAGAAGACCGACGACACGAGCGCACCGACCGTCACCCTGGTGCAGAACCCGGACATCCTGGCCGGGCTCGTCCGGAGCCGGACCGGAGCCGGACCGGTCATCGTCGGGTTCGCGGCCGAGACCGGAGACAGCACCGGAACGGTGCTCGACCACGGCCGGGCCAAGCTGGCCCGCAAGGGCTGCGACCTGCTGGTCGTGAACGACGTCTCGGGCGGGAAGGCGTTCGAGTCGGCCGAGAACGCCGCGGTGATCCTGGCCGCGGACGGAAGCGTCACCGAGTTCCCGCACGGACCGAAGGAAGCGCTTGCGGATGCGATCTGGGACCTGGTCGTACCCCGTTTGTTTCACTAGGGCGACAACTTCCGGATGAACACCCTGCTCTTTCCGGGGCTACCCCAGCGGATCGGTAGACTCGCGCCGATATACACCCTCGACCCTGGGAGCACCGTGGCCCGCCGTTTGTTCACCTCCGAATCCGTGACCGAGGGTCACCCCGACAAGATCGCCGACGCGATCAGCGACGGGATCCTCGATGCGCTGCTGGCTCAGGACCCGCGCAGCCGGGTCGCGGTGGAGACGCTGATCACCACCGGCCAGGTCCACGTCGCCGGTGAGGTCACCACCGACGCCTACGCCGACATCCCCAGCATCGTCCGCGAGACGATTCTCGGCATCGGGTACGACAGTTCCAAGAAGGGCTTCGACGGGGCGTCCTGCGGCGTCAGCGTCTCGATCGGTTCGCAGTCGCCCGACATCGCCCAGGGCGTCGACGAGGCGTACGAGGCGCGGGTGGAGTCCGAGGAGGACGCGCTCGACCGGCAGGGCGCCGGCGACCAGGGCCTGATGTTCGGGTACGCCAACAACGACACCCCCGAGCTGCTGCCGCTGCCGATCGCGCTCGCGCACCGGCTGGCCCGGCGCCTCGCGCAGGTCCGCAAGGACGGGCTGATCCCGTACCTGCGTCCGGACGGCAAGACCCAGGTCACGATCGAGTACGACGGTCCGAAGGCGATCCGCCTCGACACGGTCGTCGTCTCGTCGCAGCACGCGTCCGACATCTCGCTGGAGACGCTGCTCGCGCCCGACATCGCCGAGTACGTCGTCGCGCCCGAGCTGGCCGAGCTGGGCCTGGAGACCGAGGGCTACCGGCTGCTGGTCAACCCGACCGGCCGCTTCGAGATCGGCGGCCCGATGGGCGACGCCGGTCTGACCGGCCGCAAGATCATCGTCGACACCTACGGCGGCTTCGCCCGGCACGGTGGTGGCGCGTTCTCGGGCAAGGACCCGTCCAAGGTCGACCGGTCGGCCGCGTACGCGATGCGCTGGGTCGCGAAGAACATCGTCGCGGCCGGGCTCGCCGACCGGGCCGAGGTGCAGGTCGCGTACGCGATCGGCAAGGCGCACCCGGTGGGTCTGTTCCTGGAGACGTTCGGCACCGAGACCGTCGACCCCGACCGGATCACGGCGGCGGTGAACGAGGTGTTCGACCTGCGGCCGGCCGCGATCATCCGCGACCTGGACCTGCTGCGCCCGATCTACCGCCAGACCTCGGCGTACGGGCACTTCGGCCGGGAGCTGCCGGACTTCACCTGGGAGAAGACCGACCGCGCGGCCGCGCTGAAGGATGCCGCGGGGGCCTGAGCTGTCGGAGGGCCCTGGTAGACCTGGGGTATGAGCCTGCTGGACACGGAGCCCGCCGAGCCGAACGGCTCGGCGGGCTCCGCACGTCCGGCGAAGCCGCCGGGTCCGGCGAAGCCGCCGGGTCCGGCGGGTCCGCCGGGTCCGGCGGGCTCCGAGAATGCGGCCGGGGATGCGGCCGGGGCGGCGGACTCGGCTGGGGAGTCGGTCGGTCGGGCTCGTGCGGCGGTGCCGCACGTTGTCCCCGATCCCGTGCGGGGGTCGGCCGCGTCCGGTCGGGCGGACGACGGGGTGCTCCCGCTCGATCTCGATGACGGCGGCCGGTCCGCGGGCGCGGCGTCTCCGCGCGCGAAGGCCGCTGCTCGGCCTCGGGCGGCTGGGGCTGCGCCTCGGGCGGCGGCGGCTCCGCAGGCGTCGGGCGCGGTGGGGTCGGCGGACGGTCGGGCGTCGGCGCGTGGGTCGTCCCGTCCCCGGCGCGATGCGGCTCGGCGGGGGGCTTACGGGGCGCTTCCGCTGGACCTTGGCGCCCCCGTTCCCGGCGACCCCGTCGGGCTAGCCTCGCCGCCGCCGACCGCGCCGACTGCGCCGACCGCGCCGACTGCGCCGACCGCGCCTGCGGCGCTTCTGCCCGCGGAGGCTGCGCCGTCGCCGCCCCGGTCTGCGCCATCGACCTCGGCGGCGGCCGCGCCGCGCGCGGCGGCGGTCTCGGTGGGCTCCCCGCCGTCGGCGGGTCACTCCGAGGCCTCGGCCGACGTCGACCCAGCAGACGTCAAACCTGCGGACGTCAAACCGGCGGCGAAGAAGAAGCGGGCGGCGAAGCCGAAAGGCGCGCGGGAGCCCGCCGCCGACCTCCCCGTAGCCAGAATCTGCGTAGACCTCCCACTCCCTCACCTGGACCACCCCTTCGACTACCTGGTCCCCTCCGACCTGGCCGAAACCGCAGCCATCGGCACCCGCGTCCGGGTCCGCTTCGCCGGCCAACTAGTCGACGGCTACGTCCTCGACCGGGTAGCGAACAGCGACCACGCCGGCCGCCTCGCGTACCTCGACCGCGCACTGTCGGCCGAACCGGTCCTGAGCCCGGAGATCGCGCGCCTCGCCCGCACGGTGGCCGACCGCTCGGCCGGAACGCTGGCCGACGTGCTCCGGCTGGCGATCCCGCCGCGCCACGCGCGCGCCGAGTCCGCCGCCCGCCGTGGTGGGGACGTTCTCCCGGTGGACGCCGAGGGCCGCCCCCGTCCGGCGACTGACGGTTTCGGCCGGTACCGCGCAGGCCCGGGGTACCTGCGAGCGTTGGCCGAGGGTGGTTCACCGCGGGCGGTGCTCGCCGCTCTGCCCGGCGAAGACTGGCCCCGACGCATCGCCGAGGCCGTCGCCGCGACGCTGGCATCCGGGCGGGGCGCGGTCGTCGTCGTGCCCGACGCGCGGGATCTCGACCGGGTCGACGTCGCCATGGCCGCGGTGCTGGGGCCGGGCCGGCACACGACGCTGGCCGCCTCCCTCGGTCCGGAGGAGCGTTACCGCCGCTGGCTGGCCGTCCGGCGGGGCGAGGTGCTCGCCGTGGCCGGCACCCGGGCCACCGCGTTCGCCCCGGTGCACGACCTCGGGCTGGCCGTGATCTGGGACGACGGCGACGACCTGCACGCCGAGCCGCGCGCCCCCTACTGTCACGCCCGCGAAGTGCTGCTGGTGCGGTCGCAGCTGGCCGGCGCCGGCCTCCTGGTCGGCGGGTTCGCCCGGACCGCCGAAGCGCAGCTCCTGCTGGAGACCGGCTGGGCCAAGCCGTTGGAGGCCGACCGCGAGGTCGTCCGGGCGGCCGCGCCCCGGGTGGTGCCGGTCGGCGACGACCGCGACCTCGCCGCCGACCCCAGCGCGTCCGCGGCCCGGCTGCCGACCGTCGCCTGGCGAGCCGCCCGGGAGGCGCTGGCCGCCGACGCCCCGGTGCTGGTCCAGGTGCCGCGGCGGGGCTACGTGCCGTCGGTGGCGTGCAGCCGGTGCCGTCAGCCGGCCCGGTGCACGGTCTGTTCCGGCCCGCTGGAACTGCGCGGGGACGACAGCGTGCCGGCCTGCCGGTGGTGCGGGCACCTCGCGGGCGGCTGGACCTGCCCCGAGTGCGGCAATCGCGGCCTGCGGGCGTCGGTGCTCGGGGCCCGGCGCACGGCCGAGGAGCTGGGCCGGGCGTTCCCCGGCGTCACCGTCCGGACGTCCGGCCGCGACGGCGTGCTCGCGACCGTCGGGCCCGGGCCCGCGCTGGTCATCGCGACGCCCGGCGCCGAGCCGGTGGCCGAGGACGGCTACGGCGCCGCCCTGTTGCTCGACACCTGGGCGATGCTCACCCGGGCCGACCTGCGGGCGTCCGAGGAGGCGCTGCGGCGCTGGTCGAACGCGGTCGCGCTGGTGCGTCCGGCCCGGGCCGGCGGGCGGGTGGTGATCACCGCCGACGGGGCGATCCCGACCGTCCAGGCGCTGCTGCGCTGGGACCCGGGCTGGCACGCCGGCCGCGAGCTCGCCGACCGCGCCGAGCTGGGGTTCCCGCCGGTCACCCGGATCGCGTCGGTGACCGGCACCCCGGACGCGGTCGCGGACCTGCTCGGCCTCACCGAGCTGCCCGAGGAGGCGGAGATCCTGGGCCCGGTGCCGGTCCCGCCGCGGGCCGGCTCGGACGAGGAGCTCGAGCGCGCGCTGGTCCGATGTCCCCGCTCGCTCGGGGGCGCGCTGGCCGCCGCGCTGCGCGCTGCGGCGTCGGTCCGCAGCGCCCACAAGGCCCCGAACCCCGTCCGGATCGAACTCGACCCCCTGGAGCTGCTGTAGTGCAGCGCGGGCTCCGCGTCAGAACCCGGCGCCGGCCGCGCCGTAGACTTGGCGGCTGGTCGCGCCCGTCGTTTCGCGAGAGGTACTAGCTTGTCTGTCCGTCCCATCCGGCTCTTCGGAGACCCGGTTCTGCGCACGCCCGCCGACGAGGTCGTCGACTTCGACCGGCAGCTGCGCCGCCTGGTGAAGGACCTCACCGACTCGATGATCGAGGAGAACGGCGCCGGCCTCGCTGCTCCGCAGCTCGGCGTCTCGCTGCGCGTCTTCACGTTCCACATCGACGACGTCGTCGGGCACCTGGTCAACCCGGTTCTGGAGTTCCCGGACGACGAGGAGCAGGACGGGCCGGAGGGCTGTTTGTCCGTCCCCGGCCTGTACTTCGACACCAAACGGCGGCTCAACGTCGTCGCCCGGGGCTTCGATCAGCACGGGGAGCCGCTGCAGATCGTCGGAACCGAGCTGATGGCGCGCTGCCTGCAGCACGAGACCGACCACCTCGACGGAGTGCTGTTCGTCGATCGGCTCGACGCGGCGACGAAGAAGGAAGCGATGAAGGCGATCCGGCAGGCTTCGTGGGCGAACGAACCGGCGCCGACCGTGAAGGTCAGCCCGCACCCGCTGTTCGGGAAGGCCCGATGAAGCTCGTTTTCGCCGGAACTCCGGCCGTCGCCGTACCGCCGCTGGAGCGGCTGCTGCGCTCGGACCACGACGTCGTCGCGGTCGTCACCCGGCCGGACGCGCCGGCCGGACGCGGCCGGACGCTGCAGCGCTCGCCGGTCGCCGAGGTGGCCGACGCGCACGGCATCGAGGTGCTGACGCCGGTCAAGGCCGGTGACCCGGAGTTCCTGGGGCGGCTGTCGGTGCTCGCGCCCGACCTGGTGCCGGTCGTGGCCTACGGCAACCTGGTGCCGCCGTCGGCGCTGGTCGTGCCGGTGTTCGGCTGGATCAACTTGCACTTCTCGCTGCTGCCGGCCTGGCGCGGGGCCGCGCCGGTGCAGCACGCGATCCTGCACGGTGACGAGCTGACCGGCGCGGCGGTGTTCCAACTGGAGAAGGGGCTCGACACCGGGCCGGTGTTCGGCCAGCTCACCGAGGTGATCCGGCCGGACGACACGGCCGGGGCGCTGCTGTCGAGGCTCTCCGACGCCGGTGCCGAACTGTTGGCCCAGGTCGTAGACGGGATCGCGGCCGGTGCGCTGGCGCCGGTGCCGCAGCCGGACGACGGGATCTCGCTGGCGCCGAAGCTCACGGCCGACGATGCGCACGTCGACTGGGCGGTGCCGGCCTTCGCGATCGACCGCCGGGTGCGGGCGTGCACCCCGGCACCGGGGGCATGGACGACGTTCCGCGGTGCGCGGATCAAGCTCGGGCCGGTCCGGATCGCCCGCGACGAGGCCGGCATCGCGCCGGGCGCGCTCGTCGTGGAGCGCAAGCGCGTGCTGGTCGGGACCGCGACCGACCCGGTCGTGCTGGGCGACGTGGTGGCGCCGGGCAAGAAGCCGATGCCCGCCACCGACTGGGCGCGCGGCGCGCGCCCGGAGTCCGGCGACCACTTCGAATGACGATGACCAACGTAAAGGTGTACCTGTGACCGAGCCGACCGGCCGCCCCGACGATCGCCCGACCGGGCGCGAGCCGGGCGGCGACCGCCCGGCGCCGTCCGATCGCGGCCCCGGCGACCGCTCGGACCGCCCGCGTTCCGACCGCCCGACCGGCGAGCGTCGCTTCAGTGGGGGGCGCGCTGACCGTGGCACCGATCGTGGCGCCGGCCGTGGCGACCGGCCGGCCGGCGACCGTTCCGAGCGCGGGGACCGGGGATTCGGCGGTGGCCGCTCGGACGGTGGCGGGCGTTCGTTCGGCGGCGGTGACCGCGGCGGACGTTCGTTCGGCGGTGGAGATCGTGCGGGGTCGGGAGAGCGTTCCCGAGGCCCGCGCTCCGATCGGGGCGACCGCCCGTCCGGCGACCGCCCCGATCGCGGTGGCCGCGATTTCGGTGGTCGGGCCGACCGCGGTGACCGTGGCTTCGGCGGCGGTCGCCCTGACCGCGGGGGACGCCCGGATCGCGGCGACCGCCCGTCCGGCGGCGACCGGCCTGAGCGTGGCTTCGGCGGGGACCGGCCTGAGCGTGGCTTTGGCGGCGGTCGCTCCGATCGCGGGGGACGCCCGGACCGCGGCGACCGCCCGTCCGGCGGGGACCGGCCTGAGCGTGGTGACCGTGGCTTCGGCGGGGACCGGGCTGAGCGTGGTGACCGTGGCTTCGGGGGTGGCCGGCCGGATCGCGGGGGGCGCCCGGATCGCGGCGATCGTTCGTTCGGGGACCGGGCTGAGCGTGGCTTCGGTGGCGGTCGGCCGGACCGCGGGGACCGTGGGTTTGGCGGCGGGCGCGGTGGCGGTGGTGACCGCGCCGGGTCGGAGGACCGGCCGCGCGGGCCGCGTTCTGATCGGGGGGATCGTGCGTTCGGTGGCGACCGGCCCGATCGTGGTGGCCGGCCTGATCGGGGCGACCGTTCCTTCGGTGGCGGCCGTGGTGCCGGTGACCGTCCGGGCGGTCCGCGTTCCGACCGCGGCGATCGGCCGTTCGGCGGGAGCGGCTCGGACCGCGGCGACCGGCCCTTCGGTGGCAATCGTGACGCTGGTGGCGGCCCGCGTGGTCAGCGCTCGGACCCCGGCGACCGCCCCTACGGCGCCGATCGTCCGGATCGTGGCGACCGCTCGGATCGTGGCGACCGCCCCGACCGTGGGGATCGGCGAGACCGTCCGGAGCGTGGAGATCGTTCGTTCGGCGGGGACCGGTCGGACCGGGGGCCGCGGGCCGATCGTGGGGACCGTGCGTTCGGTGGCGGTCGTCCGGATCGTGGTGGTCGGTCGTTCGGCGAGGACCGCTCCGACCGCGGGGGGCGGCCCGATCGTGGGGATCGGCCTGACCGCGGGGGGCGGCCCGAGCGTGGGGATCGGCCCGATCGGGGGTCGCGTCCGGAGCGTGGGGAGCGGTCGGACCGGGGCGGCCGGGGCGGGGACGACCGGACCAAGCGCGCCTGGGGCTCGTACCAGAAGGCCGACCCCGACCCGGCCCGTCGCGCCGCGTTCGACGCGCTCGTCGCGGTCGCGGCGCGGGACGCCTACGCGAACCTCACGCTCCCGCCGCTCCTGGCCGAGCGGCGCCTGACCGGCCGGGACGCCGCCTTCGTCACCGAGCTGACCTACGGCACCCTGCGCCACCGCGGCACGCTGGACGCGATCCTGGCCGCGGGGAGCAGTCGCCCGATCGAGCAGGTCGATCTGCGGGTGCTCCAGGCACTCCGGCTCGGCGCTTACCAGCTCCTATTCACGCGGGTGCCGGCGCATGCGGCGGTCGCGGGGACGGTCGAGGTCGCGCGGGTGGCGCTCACCGATGGGCCGGCCCGGTTCGTCAATGCGGTGCTCCGGAGGGTGTCCGAGCGGGAGCTCGACGACTGGCTCACCGAGGTCACGCCGGACCTGGCGACCGATCCGATCGGCCACCTGGCGATCCGGCACAGTCACCCGGAGTGGGTCGTGCGTGCTTTTGCCGATGCGCTCGGCGAGAGCGTCGAGCAGCTCGCACTGGGCGATAGCGAGACCGCGGCGGCTCTGGCGGCCGACAATGCCCGCCCGGGCGTCGACCTCGCGGCGCGGCCCGGCCGGATCACCCCGGACGAGCTGGCCGCGGAGGTCCAGGCCGAACTAGGCCGCACCCCCCGCCACCCCAAGTCCCCACCCCCGCCCACCGATGCCCCCACGCCCGTCGGGGATGCCCCGCCCGCTGATGGTGCCCCGCCCGCTGATGGTGCCGCGCCCGCTGATGGTGCCCCGCCCGCGGATGGTGCTGCGGTGGCTGATGGTTCCGCGCCCGCAGGCAGCGCTACGCCCGCCGACGCGGTGTCTGATGGTGCCGCGCCCGTGGATGGTGCCGCGCCCGTGGATGGTGCCCCGCCCAGGGATGGTGCCGCTCCCGCCGAGGGCGCTGCGCCCGTGGACGGTTCTGCTCCGGCCACCGACGAGCGCACGAGCGCGCCGACGGACCGCTTGCCCGCCGACGGTCCCTCCACGGCAAGCACCGCCGCCCCCGCCGACGCATCCACCGCGGAATCCCCAGGCACGCCCGCGGTGGCTCCGGCCGACGGCGCCGTTCCGGCGTCCGCCGGCCAGCCCACGCCGGCGACTGCCGAGCAGCCCGCCCCGGCCGCCGCCGAGCAGCCCAGCCCGGCGGCCGCAGGCCAGCCCGCCCCGGCGGCTGCCGAGCAGCCCGCCCCGGCCGCCGCCGAGCAGCCCAGCCCGGCAACCCCGAGCGCCCCGGCGCCCGCCGACGACGACACGCTCCTCGGGCGTTGGTCGCCCGTGGCCGTCAAGCTCCCCGAAGGCGCCCCGGGCGACGTCAAAGCGATCGCCGACGGGCGCGCCCACGTGCAGGACGAAGGCAGCCAGCTCTGTGCCTGGACCCTCGCCACCGCCCCCCTCACCGGCCCCGACACCACCTGGCTCGACCTCTGCGCCGGCCCCGGCGGCAAAGCCGGCCTCCTCGGCAGCATCGCCGCCCAGAAGGACGCCCACCTCACCGCCGTCGAGGTCACCGAACACCGCGCCGAGCTGGTCGAGAAGGCCGTGACCGACCTCCCGGTCACGGTCCTCAACGCCGACGGCCGAGACGTCGGCACGCACCCCGACCTGCCCGAGAACGGCTTCGACCGGGTCCTCGTCGACGCACCGTGCACCGGCCTCGGCGCCCTCCGACGGCGTCCCGAGGCCCGCTGGCGACGCGAACCCAGCGACGTCCCGGCACTGGCCAAACTCCAGCGCGAGCTGCTGCTCGCCGCGATCAGGGCGGCCCGCCCGGGCGGGCTCGTCGCCTACGTCACCTGCTCGCCGCACCTGGCCGAGACCCGCGTCCTGGTCGCCGACGTCTGCCGCCGCACGAACGCCGAGCCCATCGACGTCCGCATGGTGCCGGAAGCAGCACGGGCCGCAGGCCCGGCGCCCAAGGGCAGCCCGGTGAGCGCGGCCGCCCTGCAGCTCTGGCCCCACCGCCACGGCACCGACGCGATGTTCCTCTGCCTGCTCCGCAAGCCCACAAACCCCCACGACTAAACTCGAGAGCCGTGGAGCTCTACGTCGCACCGAGCATTCTGTCCGCCGACTTCGCCCGCCTCGCCGAGGCCGCGCAAGCGGTGGGTGGTCCCACCGGCGCCGACTGGCTGCACGTCGATGTCATGGACTACCACTTCGTCCCGAACCTCACGCTCGGCCTGCCGGTCGTGAAGAGCATCAAGGCGTCGACCGACATCCCGCTCGACTGCCACCTGATGATCGAGGACCCGGGCCGCTGGGCGCCGACCTACGCCGAGGCCGGCGCCCACAACGTGACGTTCCACGCCGAGGCCACCGACGACCCCGCCGCCGTAGGCCGTGACCTGCGCAAAGCCGGAGCCAAGGCCGGTCTGGCGATCAAACCGGGCACTCCGCTCGAGCCCTACCTGGAAATTCTCAAGAACTTCGACACGCTGCTGGTCATGACCGTCGAACCGGGCTTCGGCGGCCAGGAGTTCATGGCCGAGGTGCTGCCCAAGGTCACCGAGGCGCGCAAGCGCGTCGAGACCGGCCACCTCGACCTGCGGATCGAGGTCGACGGCGGCATCAACGCCGACACGATCCACGCGGCCGCCGAGGCCGGGGCCGACACGTTCGTCGCCGGCTCCGCCGTCTACAACGCGGCCGATCCGGCCGCGGCCGTCGCCGCCCTCCGCGCCGCGGCGGTCGTCCGGTGACCGAATCGGCGGGTGACGCGGTGCACGCGTCCCCGCGCGGGTCGGACGGTCTGGTGCTCGTCGTCGACGACGACCCCGCGATCGCCGAGCTGGTCGCGATGAACCTCCGGTTCTCCAGCTTCGAGGTCATCGTCGCTAACGACGCCCGCAGTGGGCTGGCCGCCATCGAACGCCACCGCCCCGACCTCGTCCTTCTGGACGTCATGATGCCGCGCGTCGACGGGTACGAGCTCTGTCGGCAGCTTCGGGCCTCCCCGCTGACCGCCGCACTCCCGATCATCATGATGACGGCCAGGGACCTCTCGGCCGACCGCATCCAGGGCCTCACCGCCGGGGCCGACGACTACATCACGAAGCCGTTCGACCTGACCGAGCTCATCGCCCGGGTCCGCTCGACGCTCCGCCGCAACCGCGAGATGCGTGACGTGTCACCGCTGACCGGCCTGCCCGGCAACACCCGGATCCTCGAGGCGATCGCCGACCGCATCGCGACCCGGCGCGACCACGGCTGGGAGTACGCGGTCTGCTACGTCGACCTCGACAACTTCAAGACGGTCAACGACGTCTACGGCTTCTACCGCGGCGACCAGATGCTGACGGCGGCCGCCGCGGCCCTGCACACGTCGACGATCGGGGTCGCCGGCCCCCCACCGTTCCTCGGTCACATCGGCGGCGACGACTTCCTGGTCGTCTGCACGCCCGACCAGATCACGCCGATCACCGACCGCGCGATCACGCTGTTCGACCAGGCCAGCCGCGTCCTCTACGACCCCGAGGACCTGGCCCGCGGCTACTTCGAGGTCCTCGACCGGCAGGGCCGCTTACGTCGCCACGGCCTGCTGACGCTCTCGATCGGCGTCGCCCTCTCGACCCAGCGCCGGTTCACCGACCACCGGGAGGTCGTCGCGGCCGCCAGCGAGATGAAGTCGGTGGCGAAACGGACAGTCGGTTCGATGGTTGCCGTCGACCGTCGCAAAGATCCGGAACCGGGCCGCGGGCCGGAGGCGCGCAGGATCGAAGGCACGTGATCCAGATCGCATCGGTCGCGCCGACGGCGCGCCACCGTGATAAGGATGAACGGTAACGGTGGGATTTCTACCGTTCTGCAAACGAAGTAACGCGCGCTCCGGGGTCGGTGAAAGTCCGAACCGGCGGTGACAGTCCGCGACCCGTGAGCCCTTCGGGGTGAGCGGTTGACCCGGTGGAACTCCGGGACCGACGGTGAAAGTCCGGATGGGAGGATGCGCGCGGGTCGCGGCGTGCCCTCTCCGGGGTGCGTCGATACCCGTGCTGGCCTCTTCGTGCCTCCGGAGCCGTTCACGGCGAAGGAGGAGCATGTTCACCGGCATCGTGGAAGAACTCGGCACGCTCGCCGACGTCGACCGGTTGGACCGGGCGGCCAGACTCACGCTCGAGGGTCCGCTGGTCGCGGCGGACGCCCACCACGGCGACTCGATCGCGGTCAACGGCGTCTGCCTGACCGTCGTCGAGACGACCGACGACACCTTCACGGTCGACGTGATGGCCGAAACGCTGTCCCGTTCCGGGCTCGAAAATCTGAAACCGGGCGACCCGGTCAACCTCGAGCGGGCGGCGACGCTCGCCACCCGGCTCGGCGGCCACCTCGTGCAAGGCCACGTCGACGGCGTCGGCACGGTACTGGAGCGTCGGCCCGACACGCACTGGGAGATCGTCCGGATCGGGATGCCGGCGGACCTCGGGCGGTACGTCGTCGAAAAGGGCTCGATCGCCGTGGACGGCGTCTCGCTGACGGTCACCGCCGTCGCTGAGGACTGGTTCGAGGTCAGCCTGATCCCGACGACGCTCGCGGTGACGACGCTCGGCGCGCGGGCCGTCGGCGAGCCGGTGAACCTCGAGGTGGACGTGATCGCGAAGTACGTCGAGAAGCTGGTGAGGTCATGACCGAGTTCGGCGCGATCGAGCAGGCGATCGCCGACATCGCCGCCGGTAAGGCCGTCGTCGTCGTCGACGACGAGGACCGGGAGAACGAGGGCGACCTGGTGTTCGCCGCGTCCGCGGCGACCGAGGAACTGCTGGCGTTCACGATCCGCTACAGCTCCGGCGTCGTCTGCGCGCCGGTGACGGCGGCCGACGCCGACCGCCTCGACCTCCCGCCGATGCACCACACGAACCAGGACAGCAAAGGCACCGCGTACACGGTCTCGGTGGACGCCCGGGACAAGGTCACGACCGGGATCTCGGCGGCCGAGCGGGCGCACACGATCCGGCTGCTGGGGAACCCGGCCGCCGGACGGGCCGACTTCACCCGGCCCGGGCACGTGTTCCCGCTGCGCGCGGCCGAGGGCGGAGTGCTGGCCCGGGGCGGTCACACCGAGGCCGCCGTCGACCTGGCCCGCCTGGCCGGGCTGCACCCGGCCGGGGTCGTCAGCGAGGTCGTCAACGACGACGGGACGATGGCCCGCGTACCCGAGCTGATGAAGTTCTCGGCCGAGCACGGCCTGACGCTGATCACGATCGCGGACCTGATCGCCTATCGGCGGCGGACCGAGACGCAGGTCGAGCGGGCGGTCGAGACCCGGCTGCCGACCCGGCACGGGGAGTTCCGGGCGATCGGGTACCGGAGCACGGTCGACGCCACCGAGCACGTGGCGTTGGTGGCCGGGGAGGTGGACGGCGACCAGGTCCTGGCCCGGGTGCACTCCGAGTGCCTGACCGGCGACGTCTTCGGCTCGCTCCGCTGCGACTGCGGCCCGCAGCTGGACTCGGCGCTCGCGGCGGTGGCCGCCGAGGGTCGCGGAGTGGTCGTCTACCTGCGTGGACACGAGGGCCGGGGGATCGGTCTGCTGTCGAAGCTGCGCGCGTACGAACTGCAGGACGCCGGTGCCGACACGGTCGACGCCAACCTCGAGCTCGGTCTCCCGGTGGACGCCCGGGACTACGCGATAGGGGCCCAGATCCTGCTCGACCTGGGCGTGCGCTCGGTGCGGCTGCTGACCAACAACCCGGCCAAGCAGGCGAATCTGGAAGGCTACGGGGTGCGGGTGCACGACCGGGTCACGCTGCCCGCGCACGCTCACCCGGAGAATGTTCGCTACCTACGGACGAAGCGGGATCGCATGGGACACGAGATCGTCGGCATCCCGGACCTCGGGGCGATGGCGTGAGCGGGTCGGGTCTGGCCGACCTGGGCTCGGTCGACGCGGCCGGGCTGCGGCTGGGCATCGTCGCGAGCCGCTGGCACACCGAGATCGCCGACCGGCTGCTCGACCGGGCGCTGGCCGCGGCCTCGGTCACCGGCGTCACCGACGTGGTCAGCGTCCGGGTCGCCGGAGCGGTCGAACTGCCGGTGGTCGCCCAGGAGCTGGCCCGGCGGTGCGACGCGGTGGTCGCGCTGGGCGTCGTCGTCCGGGGCGGGACGCCGCACTTCGAGTACGTCTGCGACGCGGTCACGGCCGGGCTCACCCGCGTCGCTCTGGACTCGGGAACGCCGGTCGGGAACGGGGTCCTGACCTGCGAAACGGTGGATCAGGCCCGGGACCGGGCCGGGTTCGGAGACAGCGGCGAAGACAAGGGCCGGGAGTCGACGCTGGCCGCGCTCGACGCGGCCCTCACCCTCCGGGACCTGCGGAAGGCCCCGGCGCCGCAGGTGGGCTTCGGCGTGGGATAAGCCGCTGTCCAGCGCATGAAAGACTGGGGCACGTGAAAACGTTCGATGCGCTGTTCGCCGAGCTGTCGGCCAAGGTGGCCGAGGGAACCCCGGGTTCCGGGACGGTCGAGGCGGTACGGGCCGGCGTCCATACCGTGGGGAAGAAAGTCGTCGAGGAAGCGGCCGAGGTCTGGATGGCCGCCGAGCACGAGTCCGCCGAGCGGACCGCGGAAGAGATCTCGCAGCTGCTCTACCACCTGCAGGTCCTGATGCTGGCCCGCGGCTTGAGTCTCGAAGACGTCTACACCCACCTGTAAGGAGCCCCCGCGCATGCTGCGCATCGCTGTGCCCAACAAGGGCTCGCTCTCCGAGCGAGCCACCACGATCCTGTCCGAGGCCGGGTACCGCCAGCGTCGCGACCCCAAAGAGCTCGTTCTGGTGGACGCCGAGAACGAGGTCGAGTTCTTCTACCTGCGGCCCCGGGACATCGCGGTGTACGTCGGGTCGGGCGACCTCGATCTCGGCGTCACCGGGCGGGACCTGCTGCTGGACTCGGGGGCTGACGCCGTCGAGGTGCTGCCGCTCGGGTTCGGGTCGTCGACGTTCCGGTTCGCGGCCCGGCCGGGAACGGTTTCTACTGTTCGTGACTTGGCCGGGCGTCGCATCGCCACGTCGTACGCGGGGCTGGTGCGGTCGCACCTGGCCGACCACGGGGTCACCGCCGAGGTGATCCGGCTGGACGGCGCGGTCGAGACCGCGATCCGGCTCGGCGTGGCCGACGTGATCGCCGACGTCGTCGAGACCGGCGCGACCCTGCGCCAGCAGGGGCTGGAGATCGTCGCCGAGCCGATCCTGCGGTCGGAGGCGGTGGTGATCCGGGGCAAGGGCCGTTCGGAATCCGGCGAGGACCACCGGGTCGATCAGCTGATGCGCCGGATCAACGGGGTGCTGGTCGCGCGCCGGTACGTGATGCTGGCTTACGACGTCGAGATGGCCCGGCTCGACGAGGCGGTCGCGATGACGCCGGGCATCGAGGGCCCGACGATCTCGCCGCTGCACAAGGAGGGCTGGGTGGCCGTCCAGGCGATGGTGCCCCGGGACGAGACGAACCGGATCATGGACGCGCTCTACGACCTGGGGGCGCGGGCCATTCTGGTCACGTCGATC
The DNA here is from genome assembly GCF_006912135.1 of Cryptosporangium phraense. Lineage (NCBI taxonomy): Bacteria > Bacillati > Actinomycetota > Actinomycetes > Cryptosporangiales > Cryptosporangiaceae > Cryptosporangium > Cryptosporangium phraense. Next base: position 74,473 of record NZ_VIRS01000024.1, read on the forward strand.
CACGCATGCCGGCTGTGAACGAGGTCGTCCGGTCGCGGCCGCATCGGTTGACGGTCGTCTGCTGGATCGTCGCGGTCGCGATCGTCGTGCTGTTCGTTGTGGTGGCGGTGCTGCTCGGGCGTCCGGTGCACGACGCCGAGGCCGAGGCGGACGCCGGGGGGCCGTTCGGGATCGGCGACCAGATCGGCATGGTGTTCCTGGGGGTGCTGCTGGCCGCCGGGGCGCTGGCGTTCACCCGGCCGCGCGTCGTCGCGGACGCGCACGAGGTGCGGGTGCGGAACGTGATCGGCGGGATCACCGTGCCGTGGACGCTGGTGCGCGCGGTCCGCTTCGACCGGCACTCGCCGTGGGCGGCGCTGGAGCTGCTGGACGACGAGCTCGTGTCGGTGCTCGCGGTGCAGGCCGCCGACAAGGAGATCGCGCTGGACGCGGTCCGGGGGTTGCGTCGATTGCACGCCGAAGCCTGGGGCGGATCGCCGCCCTCGTCGTAGCGCAGGGAACGCCGCCCGGCGGCGAGCCGTCGTGAACGGCTCGCCGCCGGGCGGCGCTATGGCTCGGCGGGATCAGGGCTCGGCGGGTATCAGGCCAAGTTCGTGACGAACGCGCTGAATCCGCTGGCGATGTTGACCATGCCATTACCTAGGGATCGCACTACGCCGGCCGCGTCACCCGGTTGGGTAACCACGAAGAACACCAGCAGGGCAATCGCTCCCCATTTGAGGAACTTCTTCATGTCACGCCTCCTCGCAGCGGGGGTTGGCGCCCACCAGCACTGCTGCCGCAGAGTCACAGCCCGTATACCAACAGTTAGAATCTAACACGTTGCTATGACTTGGTGACCCGTAGGCCGATTGTGTCCGATGACTGATCGCGTGGGGTGGGCACTCGGCAATTCACTCATGTGTTCAACCGGCTTCTCCTGCGCCGGGCTCGGCTGAGGTGTTGACGGCGTTAGCGTCAGTGATAGCCGTCTCCTCGTCGTCGGGGAGGACTGTCAGTTCGGCGGCGCCTGCGCGGCTCAGGGTACCGATTGGAGCGTCGGGTCCGGAGCGTCGGACGAGCGAGAAAGACGGTAATCCGAGGAGCGTCGACCGGCCGGAAGCGGTTCCGACGGCGAGGAACCAGTGGTCGGCCTGGTCGTAGTACATCCACCCGTCGTCGAGCCCGTCCCACTCGGCGGATGGATCCACAATGCTGTGGGGGGCGGGGGTGGTGGTCGTGTCCTGGCCGGAGGTGCTTTCGCCGGCCGGGGCCGCGCCGGCGGCGGGGGCGGTGCTGGCGGCGGGGGCGGTGCTGGCGGCGGGAGCGGACTCGGGACGGGGCTCGGTAGTGACCTCGGTAGTGACCTGGGCAGGGGGCTCGGTAGTGACCTCGGTTGTGACCTGGGCAGGGGGCTCGGTAGGGGACTCGGCAGGGGGCTCGGCCGTGGCCGAGGTCGCCGGTTGGGGAGCGGGGTCGCTCGTAGCGGCGTCGGCCGACCCGGCCTCCGTTGTGGCCTCCGGGAGGCCGGTGGGCGCGCCGGCAGGCTCGCGGGTGCTGATCGGGCTGGGGGCGGGCACGGTGCCGTCCTGGTTGGTCGTAGCGCTCGAGATCGGGTCCGAGTCTCGGCGGGCTGGTTCCCCGGCGGCGGCCGCTTCAACCGAGGCGCCCGAGTCGGCCGAGGCGGCTCCGAGATACGCGGTGGCTACGGCGGGAGCAGCCTCACCCCGGCCGGGACCGGCTGGGTCCTCAGCGGCCGCTGGGTCGTGAACGGCGGCCGCGTCCTGAGCGGAGACGGCCGGGTCCGGTGAGGCCACTGCCGCTGGGGCGGAGGCGGAGGGGTTTTCGTCGCGCGAGGCTCGATCGGCCGTAGCGTCGGCCGGGTCGTCCTCGCCGAGAGGGCCGTCGCTGGAGGCGGCGAGATCCTGAGCGCTGTCTGCGACCGGGTCAGCCTGGTCCGGGACCTGAACGGCGGAGGTTTCGGCTGCAGTCTCGCCCTCCGCAGCCGAGTCGCGGTTCTCCGGCCCTTCCCGGATGTCCCGGCCGTCGGCGGCCGAGTCGTCTTTCGAGCCGGTTGAGCCCGCGCCGGGAGGCCGGGCGGCGGGGTGCGGGGCCGCCGGGCTCCGTGCCGGAACCGCTTGAGCCTGGCCTGGGATCGCGGGGCCTGGGATCGCGGGGCCAGGTGCCGCGGGGGCAGGTGCCGCGGGGGCAGGTGCCGCGGGGGCGGGTGCCGCGGGCGGCGGTGTTGCTCGGTCATGGGTCACTGGGATGGGCGCGGGGCTACCGACGGCCGGTGGGCTCTGAACGGCGGCAGCGACAGATGGGGCGGCGGGGTAGCCCGTGGGGGCGTCCGTCGCGTTCGGGCGATCGGGTCGGCCGACACCCGGCAAGCTCGGCGCCGCCGGCACGCCGGCACCCTGCTCCCCAGGGCGGGGGCTAGCGACCAGCCCCTCGGGCCGCGGGCCGGTCTCCAGAGCCTCGGGCTGCAGGCCGGCCTCCAGCCGCTCGGGCAGCGGGCCGGCCTCCAGCCGCTCGGGGCGCGAGCCGGCCTCCAGTCGCTCGGGGCGCGGGCCGGCCTCCGCGCCTGCGGGGTGCGGGCGGGCCTCCGAGCCTGCGGGGTGCGGGCGGGCCTCCGAGCCTTTGGGGGGCCGGTCGCGGCGGGTGACCGGCACCAAGCGGGTCGAGTAGCCGTAGCGCGGGGCGTCCGACGGCGGGCGTGGGCCCGGCAGCGCCGCGGTTCGGGGTCCGGGCGGCGGCTCGCGGTCGGGCGACCCGTTACGGGCGCGGTCGCCGGCGCGGCCGGCGTCCCGGCTGCCGCCGTCACGCCGGTCGGTGTCACGGCGGCTGGCGTCGTGGCGGGCGGCGTCCAGGCTGCCGCCGTCACGCCGGTCGGCGTCCCGGCTGCCGCCTTCACGCCGGTCGGCGTCCCGGCTGCCGGGGTCATGGCGGTCGGCGTCACGGCGCGTGGCGTCGCTCAGCGTGGCCGGCCGTCTGGCCGGTAAGGCGGCCGCGCGGCTCGCGCCCGCGGTGAGCGCGGCCCGGCGCGGGGGCGGCGAGATCGGACGATGCTCCTCGTGGGGCACCTGCCGCAGCTGACGCTCCTCGACCCGGTCCGCGACCCGCGCGAACCCGGCCCCGACCACCGCGAACAGGATCACCCCGGCGCCGATCGCGGCCAGCAGCGCGGTCGTCCCGTGCTCCGGCACGAGCCGCCAGCAGAGCACGGCGCCGGCGACACTCGTCAGCAGGAACCCCAGGAGCGCGGAGAGCGCGGCCGGGAACTGGGTGATCGACGCGCGCCGGGGGCTGTCGGCCCGGACCGCGGCCCGCGCGTGCGCCAGTATCACCGACCCGCCGGTCGCCAGGAGTAGCCCTAAGCCGAGCGCGACCGCCGCGACCAGCGTCGTCCTGTTCACCGGTCCCTCCGGACACTCGGTGCAAGCGCCTGTGATGCGACGTCGCCGAGAACCCGCCGCGTCGCGGGAAACAGGGTATCGGGTCCCACACCGGACGATGATGGCCAGTGGGGGCAATGAGACCGCTGCTGCGGAGCGTCCCCATAGTGCAGTTCAGCGGGAGGAACGGACCGGCGGACGGCCGCGGTGAGATCAAGCACCCTCCGTAGCCGAACCCGTGAACGTACCGGAACATCCGATGAAGCCGGTTGACCCGTTGCCACCTGCGGGTTGATCCTCCGTATCGGTGAGTCCGCCTCGGCCGGGCGGGGCCGATCGGCGGTCCCAAACGGTGAACGGCGTTATTACCAACTCCCCGGACGTAGCGGTAGCGTGTCTTAGCGTCACCAGAGAGGTGGTGGTACGTCGGCATGCGGATCGGCGGGTGCGGGAACCCAGTAGTGTCCGTGCGCGTGTAAAGGGCCGAGGAGTCGGCGTACCAATGCGGGAGGTACAGATGCTGACCCACGTGATCCAGGCGACCGCAGGGATTCCTGACGGGATTCTCGCCGCGGCTGACCCGGGCGGCACCACGTTGAACACTGACGGCATCGTCGGGTTCATCGTGTCCAAGATCGTGCCGATCCTGCTCGCCGTGGTCGGCGTGATCATCTTGAGCAGGTCGGGCAAGGGACAGTGGTCGCAAGCGTTGACCACTGGGGGCATCGCCATCCTGGGAATCGTGTTCATCGCCGGCGCGGGGTTGCTCTTCGCGTTCGGGGAGGGCATTGCCAAGCTGGCGCTCGGAGGCTGAATCGGATGCGGCTGCGCCCTGACGACGACATCTACCGCGCGAAGCTGCTCTTCCTGGGTCCGAAGGGCTTCACGCTGCCGGTGCACCTGCCCTATGTGGCATATCCGCTGTTCGCCGTCGTGCTTGCTGTGATCATGTTTCTGCGGTGGGTCTTCACGAGGGACGTCGAGCTGTTCCCCGCGATCGAGATCGCGCTGTCGATCGTCACCACCTCAGTGATCCTGCGGCAGGTCAGTCCCGACCGTCCGGTCCGCGCGGTGCTGCGCACCGCGGCCACGGACTGGCGGCGCGATCGCGCTTCCGACGTGCGCGGCGGACGGGCCCGGTCCAAGATCGTCGTGCGGGAGACCATTCGATGAGCGGACGCCATTCCCGGGGGGACGCCGACGCGGCGGACACCCGGGACGCACAGACCAGCGCCCCGGCGAGCGGGTCGCCCCCGAAGTCGGGGTATCCGGTTTTTCGTCCGGCGGGTGCGCGGGGGCGGGCCGGCTCCGAGGGGACGGGTCCGGGGGTGACTCGGATTCCGTCCACTGGGGCGGTCGTTTCTCCACAGTCCGGTGTGTCGCCGGCGGAGGAGTCTGCGGTCGGCGGGGACGTCGAGGCGAATGGGGCTTCGGGAGTGCCGCAGTCTGGGCCGCCGCAGGCGGGGGTACCTCAGGCGGGGGCGCCGGAGGGCGTGGGTGATGGGGGTTTGCGCCAGGACGCGCCGGTCGGTGAGGCGCAGCCGGGCAGTGAGCTCGGTGGTGACGGGAGCCAGCCGCAGGGCGGGGCGCCGAACGGGGTTTCGTCGGGTGGGGTCAGTCCGAACGGGGCGCCGCCGAATGGTGGGGCGTCTAACGGTGGGGTGCCCAACGGCGGGGCGTCTAACGGCGGGGCGTCTAACGGCGGGGTGTCTAACGGCGGGGTGTCTAACGGCGGGGTGTCTAACGGCGGGGTGTCTAACGGCGGGGTGTCTAACGGCGGGGCGTCTAACGGCGGGGTGCCCGACGGCGGGGCGCAGAACTTCGGGGCGCCGAGTGGTGGGGGGCAGAACTTCGGGGCGCCGAGTGGTGGGGGGCAGAACGGCGGGGTGCCGAATGGTGGGGGGCAGAACGGGGGCGCGCCGGGTGGGCCGCCTCGGCCGGGGCCGTTCCCGCCTCGGATCATGCCGCCCGGGGCTCGGCCGAACTACGGTCAGCAGCCGCCGAACCCCGGGGTGAACCAGCCCTCGGGGCCGCACCGGGTGATCAACCAGCCGTCCGGGGCGTACCCGGTCCTGCCGCCGAACGCGGGTCAGCGTCCGGGCGGGCCTCACCCCGGCGTGGCCCAGCCCTCGGGCACGCATCCGGTGCTTCCGCCGGGTGTGCATCAGACTTCGGGGCCGCATCAGGTCCTGCCGCCGGGCGTGAATCAGCCGTCCGGGGCGCATCGCCTCGTGGCGCCGGGGAATGTTCCGCCCGGGGCGGTTCCGCCGGGGAACGTGCCGCCGGGGAGCGTTCCGCCGGGGAGCGTGCCGCCCGGCAACGTGCCGCCCGGCAACGTGCCGCCCGGCAACGTGCCGCCGGGGAACGTGCCGCCTGGGGTGGCTCAGCCGTCGGGGGCTCATCCGCTGCTGCCGCCGAATGTGGGGCCGGGGCAGCGACCCGGGCCGCCGTCCGGGGGAGTGCCGGCTCAGGGGTATCCGAATCGGCAGCCGGGTGGTCCGGTGCAGGGTGGGCCGGGGCGGCCGCCTCAGGGTGGGCCGGGTGGATGGGGTCCGGGCGGACGTGCGCCTGGCAATGTTCCGCCGGGCCAGGTTCCGCCGGGCCAGGTTGCGCGTGGCAATGTTCCGCCGGGAGTTGGGCAGCCGTCCGGGGCTTACCCGGTACTGCCTGCGAACGCTGGTCACCCTAGCTCCGCGTCTCCGCGTTCAGCTCCGCCCGGGCGGCCGGTCTCCGGGCCGGTAGTCGGCCCGAACGGCCTCGTCGGCTCCGGGCCGGGCGGTCCGGGGTCGGATGGTCCGGGCGGCCCAGGCGTTGTTGGCCCATCGGGTTCTGGTGGACCGGCTGGTCCTGGCGGTCCGACCGGTCCTGGCGGTCCGACCGGTCCTGGCGGTCCGGCTGGTCCTGGCGGTCCTGGCAGCGCCGGGCCACCTAGGGCTGGCGGGGGCGTCGGGCGAGGCGGCCTTGACGGCCCCAATGCTGGCGACCCTTCTGGCCGCGGTCCGGCCGGCCCCGGCGCCTCGACCGGTCTCGGCGGTCCGGCTGGCCCTGGCGGCCCGGGCGGTCCTGGTGGGCCAGGCAGTCAGCGGGGTCCTGTCGGGCAGCCTGGATCGGGCGCTGCAAACGGAGCACCTCCCTACAGCGGTCCTTCGCGGCCCGTTTCCGGTCCGGTCGTAGGTCCGGGCGGCCCCGACGGACCGGCGGTGTACGGCGGAGCGCCCTCGCGGCCGGTTTCCGGGCCGGTCGGCGGCCCCGACGGACCGGGCGGGCCAGCCGGGTATGCCGGCGCGCCCTCGCGGCCCGTTTCCGGGCCGATCGTTGGTCCTGACGGGTATGTCGGCGCGCCCTCGCGGCCGATCTCTGGGCCGATCGTCGGGCCCGGTGGGCCTAGCGGGCCCGAGGGGCCGGCCGGCTACGGCGGGGCGCCTTCGCGCCCGACCTCCGGGCCGGTCGGCGGCCAGGGCCCCCGGCCCGTGTCCGGCCCGGCGGGAGCACCCGTGTCCGGCCCGGCCGGAGCACCCGTGTCCGGAACGTTCGGACCTCCCGTATCCGGACCGGTCGGGCGGCCGGTGTCCGGGCCCGTCGGGGCGGACGGCCTCGAGCGCGGCCCCGGCCCGGCGCCGTGGCCGGTCCAGCACCCGATGAACACCGCGCCGCACAACGCGGCTCCTCCGTCGACGCTTCCGACGCACCCCGCTTCGGTCGCGGTCGCGCCCCCGGCCCGGATGCCCAGCCGGCCGGTGACCGGGGCTCCGGCGTCGGCTCCGCCCGCGTCCGTTCCTCCCGCGCTGTACGTGCCCGCGCCCGAGCGCTACCCCGCGCTGGATCCCGCCGAGCCCAGCGAGCCGGAACGTTCCGCCGAAAATCGTAAAAAAAGGCCCAAGCCACGACGGGTGAAGAGCCGTCCGCCGAAGGACCGGAAGGACCGGCAGGCGGTTCACGAGCTGGAGCTGCGCGAGATAGCCGGGCATCTCACCTTCACCCGCAACGACGTCACCGCGTGGTACCACCTGCCCGACATCCAGTGGGCGTTCCGGGCCGACAAGGAGCGGACGTCGATCCTGCTCGGGATCGCCGCGCAGTACGCGGCGCTCGGCGGGTACCGGCTGCACCTGCGGCGGACGAACCGGCCGTACCCGGCCGTCGGCTGGGCGCGCCGAATGGCGGCGCTGACGCCGAACCCGGTGCCGGACGTCCGCGGCGCGCCGAGCTGGTCCGACCACCTCGAGGCCGGCCAACGGCGGCTGCACGCGACCAGCCTCGCCGAGGGCGAGGTCTACCTCGGGGTCGTCTTCCAGCGGCGGACGATGCGCGAGCAGGCGATCGAGACGCTCAACGCGCTGCGCAAGCGCGGGTCCGGGAACGCGGAGCGCAACCGGCTGGAGCAGCTCGTCGGACGGTTCGACGAGGTGCTCGGCGCGTTCGGCATGCAGGCCCGCCCGGCGACCGCGAAGCAGGTCGAGTGGCTGATCCACCGGTCGGTCGCGCTCTGCATGCCACCGCCTCCGGCGCTGTCGCCGGCCGAGTCCGGCGGCTGGGAGACCGGTGACCTGCTCGCTTTCACCGAGCACACGATGCGGTACCGGTCGCCGTACGGCAGCACCGTCAAGCTCCTGTCCCGGATCGGTGACGAGTACGTCGAGCGCCACGTGGCCGTTCTGACGTTCGGACGGATGGAAGAGCTGTCGATCCCGGAGCGGCACGAGCCGTGGCTGCACTTCCACGAGCAGCTGCCGTGGCCGATGGAGATCTCCAGCCGGGTCGACGTGCTCGGCCAGGGCGACGCGCTGCGGTCGCTGGAGCACAAGCTGCTGACGATCCGGTCGCAGCAGCGCGACTACCACGAGCACGAGATGGACGCTCCGCCCGAGTTGGAGCGCCTGGCTCAGCGTGCGTTGGACATCTCTGACGAGATGTCCACCGGTCTCGATCTGGACGCTGCGCGAGTGCACGGGTGGCACCGGATCGCGGTGGCCGGTCGCAGCGAAGAGGAATGCATGCGACGGGCGCGGGCGCTGACCGACCACTACCGGTCGATGCGCATCACACTGAACCATCCGCGGGACCAGCTGCGGCTGCTCGACGAGTTCATTCCTGGGCAGCCGGTCGCGAACACCGGTTACCTGCGGCGGATGCCGGCGAAGTACTTCGCGGCGGCGATTCCGCAGGCCGCAGCGGCGATCGGTGACCGGCGCGGCCCGATCATCGGCGAGACGTGCGGGACGTCGCACCGTCCGGTGATGTGGGATCCGCACTACGCGACCGAGGTGCGGGAGCGGTCAGGGCTCGCGGTGTTCGTGGCCGAGCCCGGCGGTGGTAAGTCGACGCTGATGGGCGGTATCGCATACCTCGCCGCCCGGCGCGGGGTGCAGTGCACGATTCTGGACCCGTCGGGTCCGCTGGCCCGGCTGGCGACGATGCCGGAGCTGGCGCCGTTCTCCAAGGTCTACAACCTCACGCGGGGCGAGCCGGGGACGCTGGCGCCGTACGGCCTGATCCCGACGCCGCGGCGGGAGCACTTCGCCGCCGGTCCGGCCGGCGATGCCGAGTGGACGTCGGCGGTGGCGGCGGCGCGGGCCGAGCGGAAGGCGCTGGCCACCGACATCTGCATGATGTTGCTGCCGCCGCAGATCCAGCGGGAGCGGTCGTCGCCGATCCTGCTGCAGCGGGCGGCGCGTCAGGTGGAGCCGGAGGAGTGGGCGACGCTCGACGAGCTCATCTCGGTCGTTGCCGGCTTCGGTGACGAGGGGTCGGAGCTGGCGGAGACGCTCGGGGACGTGCGGGACATGCCGCTCTCGCGGCTGTTCTTCGGGCGGTCGACCGCGGCCTACGGGCAGGACGAGGCGGTGCTGACCGTGATCACGATGGCCGGGCTGGCGCTGCCGGACCTGACCATCGACCGGGAGTTCTGGCAGCTCGAGGAGCGCATGGCGCTGCCGATGCTGCACCTGGCCACGGCGTTCACGACCAGGCGCGCGTACGGACGGGCGATGCACGAGCGCAAGCTCGTGGCGCTGGACGAGACGCACTTCCTGGCCGGGTGGGGATCGGGGCGGGCGCTGTTCACGCGGCTCGCGCGGGATTCGCGGAAGTGGAACATCGCTGCTCTGGCGGCTTCGCAGAATCCCGTGGACATCTTGGGTCTGGACGTTCAGAACCTGGTTTCGACGGTGTTCGTGGGGCGGATTGCCGAGGATCCGGAGATCGCGGCTCAGGCGCTCCGTATGCTCGGTGTGCAGCGTGGGATCGGATACGAGAACACGCTGGCGCAGTTGTCTTTGGCGGACAGTTCGAATGATCAGCGGCTCGGCTACCGGGAATTCGTCATGCGTGACGTTGACGGCCGGGTCCAGAAATTCCGGGCGGACCTGGCTTATGTGGCCGGGCTGCTCGAACACCTTGACACCACCGCCGATCCACTCGGCGATGTTGGCCGGATAGCCGGCCAGGAGGGTGATGCCCGGTGACCCTGCGTGTCGTGCCGGTCTTTGGGGCCGGGTGGGTGGATGCGGTTTTGGATGGCGTCCTTGGGCGGTCTGGTGTGGGTGGGCAGCCCGGCGCGGGCGGGCGGCCGGGATGGCAGACTGGTGCTGGCGGGCGGTCCGGCTCGAGTGGGCAGCCTGGGCGGGGTGGGCAGCCTGGGCGGCCGGGCCGGCGTAGCCGGGTTGGCTGGCTTCGGGGGCGTGGCCTGCGGGGGTCGGTGGGGCGGGGTGTGGCTTGGGTTCTGACGGTGATGGTGGTCGCGGTAGCAACGCTGTTCGGGGGGCCGGGAGTAGGCCCAGCCGCGGCGGCGTGCGGCCCGAGCGATCCGGCGGCTTGTTTGCCGAGTAGTAGCGTGGTCGATTGCCTAGACCCCCCAACACCAGCAATGCCAGACACCGGCGCTACGAGCTTCTTCGTCAGCCGCCCAGCGGAAATAGATCCGGGCAACTATCAGAAGGCCCCAACGTATGATCAATTCGGCTATGCAGGCCTGCAATATCATACGTACGACCTAGGTTGTGGCCCTGACGGGGCTGTGGCGCCCGATGCGCTTGTGAATACCAGCATTGCGAATATGATGCTCAGCTTTTCGACCTTCGTTGTTGGTCTTACGAACGCTGTAAGAGAGAGGGCGTACGATCCCCAGACGATGTGGGGCTGGACAAATGAACTAATCGGAAAAGCCAGCAGTGCTCTATACGAACGAATCTTTACCGTCCTTGGCTTCGTGACCGTCGTCATTGTGGGAGCGTGGCTAATTTGGACCGCTCGACGTGGAAACATGTCAGATGCAGCCACGATTGCGGGCTGGGCGCTGTTTGTGATGGTGGTGACAACTGCAGTGGCGGCGTGGCCTGTTCGTGCCGCAACGCTGGCGGATAGTGCCCTTACCGGTTCGCTCGGAAGTGTCAATAGTGCTCTCCACCCGAACACGAGTGAGACGTGCGGTACCCGGTCGTGCGACGACACGCGAGAGCCCGCGCAGAAGGCTAGCGCGACGATCACCGACGTGGTGCTGTACCGCCAGTGGCTCAGTGGGCAGCTTGGTTCGGCGGATAGCGCTACCGCGAAGAAATACGGGCGCGATCTTTATGAAGCTTCGGCGATGTCGTGGGACGAAGCAATTGACGCGCGCCAGAGTCCCACAGAGCGCGACCGCATCGTTAAGGAGAAGCAGGAGAAGTGGAAGGATATTGCTGCCGAGATTAAGAAAACCGATCCAGACGCATATCAGTATCTGACCGGTAAGCAAGGAAGTGCCCGTATAGGATCGGCGTTCACGTCCATCGTGGCGGCGTTGGTGGCGGCTCCGTTTGACTTGATGGCCTCTATTCTTATCATTATTGCGTTCCTGATTATTCGGCTGGCCGTGGCTTTCTTGCCGGCCATTGCGGTAGTTGGGATTTTGCGGCCGGCTTCTGGGCCTCTTCGGGGGTTGTTCCGCACCGTTGTCGCGGCCATTTTGAACTGCGTCATCTTCGGCGTCGGGGCCAGCGTCTACCTGCTCGCCCTCGAGTTGATCACCAGCACCGCCTCCCTGGCCGGGTGGCAGCAGATCCTGCTGATCTTCCTCACCGGCCTCGTCATGTGGTTACTGCTCCGGCCCTTCCGGCGCCTTACCAGCCTCGCCGGCGGTAATCCCTTCCACGACCTCGTCGGTGGGCTTGGCGCGGTTCGGCGGCGGGCCTTTGGCGACGCTCGGCAGGCCGGCCTCGTCGCGGCCGGTGCGCTCATCGGAAACCGCGCGGCGGAGAACTCCGACGAGCGGCAGAGTGAGGCCCGGCCGGAGACCTGGAGCCGCGACCGGAGCTTCGTCCGCACCGGCGACTCGCCCATCGACTCGGCCACCGACACGGCCGCCGTCGGCGGTTCCCCGGTGGAATCAGCCGCGGCACGGCGGTCCCGTCTGCGCGAGGACTCCCCGGTCACGTCGGGCGCACGCCCCGAAGGCGCCGGCGCGCCGGCGCGCGACGACGAGAACGACTACCCCGGTCTGCGTCCGCCCGCCCGGGTCGCCGCCGGCCGCGGCTACCCTGACCCTGAGCCCGGTTCCCGTCCGGAAGGCTCCCGCCCAGGGGGTTCCCGTCCGGAGAACGGCGGCGGCATCGACTACCGCGACCCGGCCTCCGCCGTCGCCTCCCGCGGCGAGTCGATCCCGGTCCAGTCCGAGGAGCGGTTCGTCATCTACCGCCCCGACAGCGGGTTCCGCACCGTCGATCCCGACATCCGTCCGGAGTCCCGCCGCGTTCCGCGCGAGGACGTGACGGCCGGAAACCGACCCGAATAGCGCGATGAAGGAGCTCGACGATGCCACGGCTACCGGCAGGCGTGTACCTGCGCCGGCCGGGTTACCGGGTGCTGTCGGCCCTGGTCCTGGCCGTGATCGTCGGGGGCATCATCGTCGTCGCCCGGCTGTTCGGCTCGGTCGCCGCCGACCAGCGGAGCCCTCAGCCGAACGATCGGCCGGCCCCGACAGCGGTCCGAACGACACAAGGCGACGACAGCGTCTACTCACCCACGACCCGAGCGCCGGACGGCGCCGAACAGGTGGGTGACGCGTTCGTGCGCGCCTGGCTCCAACCGACCGACGGCCGGTCGCAGAAACAGTGGTTCGCCGGCCTCGAGCGGTACGCCCAGCCCGACCTGGCGAACCAGCTCAAGGACGTCGACCCGACTACGAACCCGGCCACGTCGATCACCGGCGACTCCACGGCCACTCCGCTCAGCGACACGGCCGTCCGCGTCGAGACCCCCACCAACGCCGGTCCGGCCACGACCCTCTGCGTCCTGACCGCCGACGGCTGGCGGGTCGCGACGATCGACCTGGGGGAGTGACGCCCCCATGGCCATCGACGTCCGTCCGGAGACCGCCGCGCCCCCCGAGCAGAACCCGAACCGGCTGAAGAAGCTCGTCATCATCGGCATCTGCGTGATCGCGGCCGGCTCCCTGCTCTGCCTCGGCTTCACCCCGATGGTGTTCAGCGGCATCGTCCAGAGCATGCGCGACTCGGCCGAGAACGCGCAGGAAGGCTGCGGCTCGCTGGGCTTCACCGTCGACGACGACGTCAAGATCGACGGGCTGGCCGCGGATCAGCTGCAGAACGCGGCGACGATCGTCGGCGTCGGTCAGAAGATGCAGGTTCCCCCGCGCGGATGGGTCATCGCGCTGGCCACCGCGCTGCAGGAGAGCCTGCTGCACAACTACACGGTCGCCACCGACCACGACTCGGTCGGCCTCTTCCAGCAGCGTCCGAGCAGTGGGTGGGGCAACGCCCCGGCGACCGCTACCGACACCCGCACCCCCGCCCAGCGCCTGGCCGACCCCAGCTATGCGTCCGCCAAGTTCTACGAGAAGCTCCTCCGGCAGCCTGGCTGGAACCAACGGCGGCTGGCCGAGGTGGCCCAGGCGGTGCAGATCTCCGCGTTCCCCGAGCGCTACGCGCGCTGGGAGTCGTTCGCCACGCTCCTGGTGAACCGGCTGACCAAGGGCGCCGCCAACGGCGTCGTCGCGACCCAGGGCGACCCGATCCGGTGCGCAACACCGGGGCAGATCACCGGGGCGGGCTGGACCGTCCCCGCGCTCGGCCAGGTCGGTAGCGGCTTCCGGCCGCCGGACCGGCCCAGCCACCAGGGCGTGGACATCATCGTCCCGCGTTTCACGGTGATTCACGCGGCCAGCGCCGGGATCGTCATCACCTCGAAGTGCAACGCGTCCACCGGCAACTGCGATGTCGACGGTGGCATCAGCGTCAAGGGCTGCGGCTGGTACGTCGAGATCGCGCACACCAGCGGGCTGACCACCCGCTACTGCCACATGGTCGAGCGGCCTCTCGTGCAGGTCGGTCAGACCGTCGTGGCCGGGCAACCGCTGGGGCGGGTCGGTTCGTCGGGCAACTCCTCCGGGCCGCATCTGCACTTCGAGACCCGCGTCAATGGCGACGCCGTCAACCCGATCCCGTTCATGGCCGCCCGCGGCGCCCCGCTCGGCACCCGGCAATGACCGCTCAGAACCCGGCAAAGACCGCATCACCCATCGGCGTTCCGCCGCATAGCGTAATCAAAAGACCGGACCGGTCAGCTTTTCTCCCGGACCTTGGCCGGGAGGGTCGGGAATGACCGACGATTCGCGGAACGCGCGCTGAAGGCTGGACAGGCCGTCGCGCAGCGGCGCGGCGTGCGCGCCGAGGTACTCCACCGACGAGGTGACGAGGCCCGCCAGGGCCGTGATCAACCGGCGCGCCTCGTCGAGGTCGCGATGCGGAGAGGAGTCCGGATCGTCGGAGGCGAGCCCGAGACGCTCGGCGGCCGCGCTCATCAGCATGACCGCGGCACGGCTGATGACCTCGACGGACGGGATCTCCGCCAGGTCGCGGACGTCGGGCTCGAGGGAATGCACATCGCCGACTGGGTGTTCAACACTCATGCCTGGTACCCTGGCAGAACGACCAGCCATCCGCGCATTGCGGGTGGCAGCCAAGTGGAGCCCCGCTCCCACCCTCGCAGCCTCCGGGCGGCAGGGTCCGGTCTGAGAACGGCTATGCCGTAGACCGGTCGAGTGGGCCTCAGCATGCGCTGAGGCCTTTTCGTCGTGTGGGGCTCCAGCCGGGCAGGTCAGAGACAGTACGTCCGAGGAGGTCCCATCAGCGTAGAGCTGCGTGTGAACGACCAGATCCGCGCCCGAGAGGTGCGTCTCGTCGGTCCTGAAGGAGAGCAGGTCGGCATCGTCCCGGTTGCCGAGGCCCTGCGCCTCGCCCAGGACACCGACCTGGATCTGGTCGAGGTCGCGCCGACCGCGCGGCCGCCCGTCTGCAAGCTCATGGACTACGGAAAGTTCAAGTACGAGAGCGCGCAGAAAGCACGGGAGGCGCGGCGTAACCAGAGCCTCACCGTGATCAAGGAAATGAAGCTTCGGCCGAAGATCGACCCGCACGACTACGAGACCAAGAAGGGTCACGTGGTGCGGTTCCTCAAGGCCGGCGACAAGGTCAAGATCACGATCATGTTCCGCGGTCGCGAGCAGAGCCGTCCGGAGCTGGGTTTTCGGCTCCTGAAGCGGCTCGCCGACGAGGTGACCGAACTCGGCTTCGTCGAGTCGTCGCCGCGCCAGGATGGCCGCAACATGATCATGGTGATGGCCCCACACCGCGCACTGAAGACCGCGGGCCAGCGAGGCTCGGGTGAAGAGTCGGACGCCCCTGCGGACGTCTGACACGTAACGGGTGGCGCGGCTCCCGGAGACGGGCGCCGCGCCCCGGTACGTCATGAGTAGACCAACGAGGAAACTGATGCCGAAGAACAAGACCCACTCGGGCACCGCCAAGCGCGTGAAGATCACCGGCAGCGGCAAGCTCCGTCGCCAGAAGGCGAACCGCCGCCACCTGCTGGAGCACAAGCCCAGCACCCGCACCCGGCGGTTGGACGGCACGACGGACTTCGCGCCCACCGAGACCAAGCGCATCAAGCGTCTTCTCGGAATTTGATTTTCCCTTCCCTTGACCACTGATCGTCGCCACCGAGAAAAGGTCGACGACCGCTAGAAGGAACAGGTGTACCCGTGGCACGCGTGAAGCGGGCGGTCAATGCCCAGAAGAAGCGCCGGACCACCCTTGAGGCCGCGAAGGGTTACCGCGGCCAGCGCTCGCGGCTCTACCGCAAGGCCAAGGAGCAGATCCTCCACTCCGCGACGTACTCGTACCGCGACCGCAAGGCGCGTAAGGGTGACTTCCGCCAGCTCTGGATCACTCGCATCAACGCTGCGGCCCGGGCCAACGGCCTGACCTACAACCGCTTCGTCCAGGGCCTGCGCCTCGCCGAGATCGAGGTCGACCGCAAGGTCCTCGCCGACCTCGCCGTCAACGACGCGGCCGCCTTCGCCGCCCTCGTCGTCGTGGCCAAGGCCGCGCTGCCCGAGGACACGTCGGCGCCGCGCGAGGACGCGGCCTGACCCGATCGTCGCGACCCGAGGATCTGCCGCTCGCGAGCGGCCGGACTCCTCGGGTCGCTGCGTCTCGGCAGCTGACCCGCCGTTCACGGCGCGACGCCTCCCGTCAGTTCCTGGCCGAAGGACCGCAAGCGGTCCGCGAGGCCTTGGCTCTCCCGGCGACTTCCCCCGGTGCTCCCTCCGTCGTTTTTTCTACGCCTGCCGCGCTGGCAAGATACGCGGGATTCCTGTCGGAGTCGCCCGTGCCCGTGATCGCTGTGGATGACGCCGGTATGGCTGGGCTGTCGGAGACGGTCACGCCCCAGGGCCTGGTGGCCGTGTGCTCGTTCCTGGACGTGCCGCTGTCCTCGATCGGGGGCTCGCTGGTGGCTGTGCTGGCCGAGATCCAGGACCCGGGTAACGCCGGAACGGTGCTGCGGACGGCCGACGCCGCCGGCGCGTCGGGCGTGGTCTTCACCGACGGCAGCGTGGACCCGTACAACGGGAAGTGCGTCCGGTCGTCGGCCGGAAGCCTGTTCCACCCGCCGGTGGTGCGGGGGGTTCCGGCGGCCGAGGCGGTGGCGTCTCTGCAGGCCTCCGGGCTGCAGATCCTGGCCGCGGACGGGTACGGCGACTCGGACCTGGACGACCTGGCCGATGCCGGTGAGCTGTCCCGGCCGACCGCGTGGCTGTTCGGCAACGAAGCGCGGGGCCTGCCGAGCGAGCTGGCGGCGCTGGCCGACCGTCGGGTGCGGATCCCCATTCACGGCCGGGCCGAGAGCCTGAATCTCGCCGCGGCCGCTGCCGTGTGCCTTTATGCGTCGGCGCGGGCTCAGCGCCGTCTGTCTTCCGAATGAGCAGCGGTCGCCGAGACTGAACGCGGATCGGGGCAGTATCCACAGGCGCGCGTAGCGCGGCGAAACGCGGTCGGGGCGATCCGCTAGAGTTCCAAGC
This sequence comes from Cryptosporangium phraense, assembly GCF_006912135.1. NCBI lineage: Bacteria > Bacillati > Actinomycetota > Actinomycetes > Cryptosporangiales > Cryptosporangiaceae > Cryptosporangium > Cryptosporangium phraense. Next base: position 91,201 of record NZ_VIRS01000024.1, read on the forward strand.
AATCACGACGGCACGAGGAGGGGTCGAGCGGTGCGTTACCGGCACGAGTTTCGCCGGCCCGCCGGCAGGGCCTGAGCGCTCCTTCGCCCCGGCGGGCTGCGGCTGAGCCGCCCGACTCCCTGTCACACCGTTCGAGGACGGAATCGCTGCCGCATGTCTGGACCCAACGACACCTACGACCCGAAGCAGGTCGCTCTCCTCAGCGCCGAGTCGCTGCACGACATCGCGCTGAACGCCTCGAAGGCGTTCGGCGAGGTCGCTGTTCTGGACGACCTGCGCGCGGCGAAGAGCGCCCACCTCGGCGACCGGGCCCCGGTCTCGCTGGCCCGTCGTGAGCTGGGCGCGCTGCCGCCGCAGGCCCGCGCCGACGCCGGCCGCCGGGTGAACGAGACCCGCCAGGCCGTGCAGGCCGCGTACGACGCCCGCGAGGCCGTGCTGATCGCCGAGCGTGACGAGCGCGTGCTCCGCGAGGAGACCGTCGACGTGACGCTGCCGTTCGACCGGCGTCCGCGCGGGGCCCGGCACCCGATCGCCGCGCTGATGGACCGGGTCAGCGACCTGTTCATCGGCATGGGTTACGAGATCGCCGAGGGCCCCGAGATCGAGGCCGAGTGGCTGAACTTCGACGCGCTGAACATCTCGCCCGACCATCCGGCGCGCACCATGATGGACACGTTCTTCGTCGACCCGCCCGAAGACGGCCTGGTGCTGCGGACGCACACGTCGCCGGTGCAGGCCCGGACGATGCTGACCCGCAAGCCGCCCATCTACATCGTGGCGCCCGGCCGGGTCTTCCGCACCGACGAGCTCGACGCGACCCACACGCCGGTGTTCAGCCAGATCGAGGGCCTGGTCGTCGACGAGGGCATCACGATGGCGCACCTGCGCGGGACGCTCGACCACTTCTCCCGGGCCATGTTCGGGCCCGAGGCGGTGACGCGCTGGCGTCCGTCCTATTTCCCGTTCACCGAGCCGTCGGCGGAGTTCGACGTGTGGTTCCCGCACGCCAAGGGCGGTCCGCGGTGGATCGAGTGGGGCGGCTGCGGCATGGTCAACCCGCGCGTGCTGACCGCGTGCGGCATCGACCCGTCGGTGTACACGGGATTCGCGTTCGGGATGGGGCTGGAGCGGGCGCTCCAGTTCCGGCACGAGGCGACGGACATGCGGGACATGATCGAGGGCGACGTGCGGTTCTCGACGGCTTTCGGGATGGAGATCTGATGCGCGTCGCGGTGTCGTGGCTGGGCGAGTACCTGGATGTCGCGGGGCGCTCGGTTGCCGAGATCGACGCGGCGTTCGTGCGGGCCGGGCTCGAGGTCGAGGCCGTTCACGACCTGGGGGCTTCGGTCTCCGGGCCGTTGGTGATCGGCAAGGTGCTGTCGGCCGAGGAGCTGACCGGGTTCAAGAAGCCGATCTGGTACTGCCGGGTGGACGTCGGTCCGGCTCTGAACGGGCCCGAGGGCAGCCGGGGGATCGTCTGCGGGGCGCCCAACGTGGCTTCGGCGGCCTACGTAGTGGTCTCATTGCCCGGAGCGGTGTTGCCCGGTGGGTTCGAGATCGCGGCCCGGAAGACGTACGGGCACATCTCCGACGGGATGATCTGCTCCGGGCGTGAGCTCGGCATCAGCGACGACCACAGCGGGATCCTGGCGTTCTCGTCGCTCCCGTCCGGGCTGGAGCCGGGCTCGGATGCCCGGTCTCTGCTGGGCCTCGACGACGTGATCTTCGAGCTGGCGATCACCCCCGACCGGGGCTACTGCTTCTCGGTGCGCGGGTTGGCCCGGGAGTTGGCGTCCTCGCTGGGGGTTCCGTTCCGCGACCCGGCGTCGACGTACACGGTGCCGTCTTCGACGGACGAACCGCCGCACCCGGTCGTCGTCGAGGACACCGTCGGCTGTGATCGGTTCTACGCACGGGCCGTCACCGGTCTGAACCCGGCGGCGCCGTCGCCGGAGTGGATGAAGCGGCGGCTGCAGGCCGCCGGGGTGCGGTCGATCTCGCTCGCCGTCGACGTCACGAACTACCTGATGCTCGAACTCGGGCAGCCGATGCACGCGTTCGACCGGGCGGCTTTGACCGGACCGATCGTGGTGCGGCGGGCTCGGGAGGGTGAGCGGGTCACCACGCTGGACGGCTCGGACCGTGCTGTGTCGGTCGAGGACCTGCTGATCACCGACGACACCGGGCCGATCGGGCTGGCCGCGGTGATGGGCGGCGCGACCACGGAGATCTCGTCGGAGACGACCGAGGTGCTGATCGAGGCCGCGCACTGGGACCCGGTGTCGGTGGCCCGCACCGCGCGCCGGCACAAGCTGCCGAGCGAGGCGTCGAAGCGCTTCGAGCGGGGAGTCGACCCGGAGATGACCGCGGTCGCGGCCGAGGCGGCCGTGCGGCTGCTGGTCGAGTACGGCGGTGCGGTCGCGGACCCGCGGGTCCTCGACCTGGACGCCCGGGGCCCGGTTTCGCCGATCAGCCTGCCGGTGTCGTTGCCGTCGCGGGTGGTCGGGGTTCCGTATTCGCGGTCGGTGGTCGAGAAGCGGCTGCGTGACGTGGGCTGCACGGTCACGACCGCGGGCGAGGACGAGCTCTGGGTGCTGCCGGCGTCGTGGCGTCCGGACCTGACCGACCCGGTCGACCTGGTCGAGGAGGTGGCCCGGCTGGAGGGGTACGACAACATCCCGTCGGTGCTGCCGCCGACCCCGTCGTCGTCCGGTTTGACCGACGACCAGCGCCGTCGTCGCACGGTGGCCCGTGCGCTGGCCGAGGCCGGCTACGTCGAGGTGCTGAGCTACCCGTTCGTCGCACCGTCGATTCACGACGCGTTCGGTCTGGACGCGGACGACCCGCGCCGCTCCGCGGTACGGCTGGCGAACCCGCTCTCGGACGCCGAGCCGGAGATGCGGACGAGCCTGCTGCCCGGCCTGGTGAAGGCGATGCTCCGAAACATCGGGCGCGGCCAGCGGGACGTCTCGCTGTTCGAGATGGGCCTCGTGTTCCTACCGGGGGCGGAGTCGGGCCCGGCGCCGCGGCTGGGAGTGGACCGCCGTCCCACGGACGAGGAACTGGCCGCCCTGTACGCCGCTGTGCCGTCCCAGCCGAGGCACGTGGCGGTGCTGCTCACCGGTGACCGTGACCCGGCCGGCTGGTGGGGCCCGGGACGCCCTGCGTCCTGGGCCGACGCGATCGAGGCCGCGCGCACCGTAGCCGCCGGAGCCGGAGTGGCGCTCGAAGTCCGCCGCGGTGATCTCGCCCCGTGGCACCCGGGCCGCTGCGCGGAACTGGTCGTGGATGGACGGGTAGTGGGCCACGCCGGCGAATTGCACCCGAGGGTGGTGGCGGCGCTGGAATTGCCGTCGAGGACGGCGGCGATGGAGCTGAATCTGGACGCTCTACCGGCGCCGGAGGTCCCGACCGCGCCGGTGATCTCGCCGTTCCCGCCGGCGTTGCTGGATGTGGCGTTGGTAGTGGACGAGCAGGTGCCGGCGGGGGAGGTGGAAAAGGCGCTGGCGGAGGGGGCAGGGGATCTGCTGGAGTCGGTCCGCCTCTTCGACGTTTACCAGGGTTCCCAAATAGCCGAAGGCAAAAAGTCTCTGGCGTTCGCCCTGACCCTACGCTCCCCCACCCAAACCCTAACCGCCGAACAATCCACCACCACCCGAGACGCAGCGGTAACAAACGCCGCCACCACCCACGGAGCAGCGCTTCGGTGATAACTGCTGCATGAATTAGGCGCCCTACAGAATTGGACTATTTTGGTGTGGCGCTGCACACTTTGTTGTTTACGACGGCGAATTCTATTTCCTCGTTTCTAACGAATATCTCTCCAGATTTTTCGACCTCGTAAGTTGCTCGGACTCGAACGATGGTCGAGTCATTTCCGGAGGTCCTCTGGCCCTCGTTTGACCAACGAATATCTGTGAGGGTAACTCCATCGCGCTTGAACCCTGCGTTGAAGTCATCAATCAGCGACTTTGCATTATCCTTCGAGCCGGAACACGTAACACTCGCGAGTCCGTCGACGTTCTGCTTCTGGAGGCTCCGATAGTAAGCGGATATGGCCTCTGAAGAGTTATTGGGAGAGTCGTCAAATTTTTGAAGGAAAAGCCATGCGACTCCGGAGCAAATCAGAAGCAGCAGGGTGCCAACGGTGGCGATCGAGGCGATGACGATTGTTCGAGTCGAGGATCCCTTGGTGGTCCATCGGTCATCGGTCATCGGGATCACTCCTGACGGACGTTCTGGTCGCCCTAGTTCAGGCTAGCTGTTGGTGTCGACGCATCGTTCCGGCGTGCCACGCCTCAGGCTGACGTTGCATGGGAATCCATGGGGGTGCATACTCATGCGGTAGGTCGTTGAGTGGAGGTCGGCGTGGGCGTGCGGGTTGCAGTGGCTGGGGCTAGCGGATACGCAGGCGGCGAACTCCTCCGCCTCCTCCTCACCCACCCCCACATCGAAATCGGCACCCTCACCGCAGCCTCCAACGCAGGCACAACCATCGCCGATCACCATCCTCACCTCACCCCCCTAGCCGACCAGATCCTGGCCCCCACCACCACCGAAAACCTCCAGAACCACGACGTCGTCTTCCTGGCCCTGCCACACGGCCACTCCGGTTCGATCGCCGCTGCGCTGCCCGACGAAACCATCGTCATCGACTGCGGCGCCGACTTCCGGCTCTCCGACCCGGCCGCCTGGAAGCGCTGGTACCAGACCGAGCACGCCGGGACCTGGCCTTACGGCCTCCCCGAGCTCCCCGGTGCGCGGGACAGGATCAGGGGCGCGAAAAAGATCTCGGTGCCCGGGTGCTACCCGACCGCCGCCAGCCTGGCCCTCGTCCCGGCCTACGCGGCCGGTCTGGCCGAGCCCGACGCGGTCGTCGTCGCGGCCTCCGGGACGTCCGGCGCGGGCAAGTCGGCCAAGCCGCACCTGCTCGGCTCCGAGGTGATGGGCTCGCTCTCCGCCTACGGCGTCGGCGGCGCCCACCGGCACACACCCGAGATCATCCAGAACCTCAGCGCGGCGGCGAACGAGCCGGTCAAGGTCTCTTTCACCCCGGTTCTGGCCCCGCTCCCGCGCGGCATCCTCGCCACCTGCACCGCCCCCGCGAAGCCCGGCGTCACGCTCGAAAAACTACGAACAGCCTACGAAGCCGCCTACGGCGCCGAGCCCTTCGTCCAGCTTCTGCCAGAGAACCGCTGGCCGACTACAGCAGCCACCCTCGGCGCCAACACCGCCCAGATCCAAGTCGCCCTCGACGAGGACGCCGGCCGCATCGTCGTCGTCGCCGCGATCGACAACCTGACCAAGGGCACCGCGGGCGCCGCGGTGCAGTGTCTCAACCTGGCCCTCGGTCTCCCCGAGACCACCGGCCTGCCGATGACGGGAGTAGCACCGTGAGCGTCACCAGCGCGAAGGGATTCCAGGCCGCGGGTGTCGCGGCCGGTCTGAAGCCCAGCGGCGACCGCGACGTGGCTCTCGTCCGCAACACCGGCCCGCTCGACGCCGCCGCCGGAGTCTTCACCGGCAACCGCATCAAGGCCGCTCCGGTCCTGTGGAGCGAGCAGGTACTCAAGGCCGGTCGGCTCACCGCGGTCGTCCTCAACTCCGGCGGCGCGAACGCCTGCACCGGTCCGCAGGGCTTTCAGGACACCCACGCCACCGCAGAGCGGGTCGCCGAGCGGCTGAACATCGGCGCGGCCGACGTGGCGGTCTGCTCCACCGGCGTCATCGGCGAGCGCCTCCCGATGCACGCCCTCCTCAACGGCGTCGACCAGGCCGCCCAGCAGCTCGGCGACGACCCCGACAAGACAGCCGCCCAGGCCATCATCACCACCGACACCCACCCCAAGACCACCACGGTCCACGGGAACGGCTTCACCGTCGGCGGCATGGTCAAGGGCGCGGGCATGCTCGCCCCCGCCCTCGCGACGATGCTCTGCGTCCTCACCACCGACGCGATCGCCGACGCCGACGCGCTCGACACCGCGCTCCGCGCGGCGACGAAGCAGACTTTCGACCGCATCGACTCCGACGGCTGCATGTCCACCAACGACACGGTCCTGCTCCTGGCCAGCGGCGCGTCGAAAACCAAGCCCACCCAGGAAGAACTCGAAACCGCGGTGAAGCAAGCCTGCGCCGACCTCGCCCACCAACTCATCGGCGACGCCGAAGGCGCCTCCAAAGAGATCGCGATCACGGTCACCAACGCCAAGACCGAGCAGGAAGCCCTGGACGTCGCCCGGGCCATCGCCCGCAACAACCTGCTCATGTGCGCGCTCTTCGGCAACGATCCCTACTGGGGCCGGGTCCTGGCCGCGATCGGCACCACCGACGCCACGTTCGACCCCGACCGCATCGACGTCTCGTTCAACGACGTCCCGGTCTGCGTCAACAGCGCCGCGAATCCGCAGGCCCACGCAGCGGACATCAGCGCCCGCAACCTCGACATCACCGTCGACCTGCACGCCGGAGAGAACACCGCCACCGTTCACACCAACGATCTGACACTCGCCTACGTCCACGAGAACTCGGCCTACACGTCGTGAGCGTCGATCACATGCTCTCCGCCCGGGACATCGAAACCGCCCAGCGCAAGGCCAGCGTCCTCATCGAGGCCCTGCCCTGGCTCAAGCGCTTCAACGGCGCCGTCGTCGTCGTCAAGTACGGCGGTCACGCCATGACCGACGAATCCCTCAAGCGCGCGTTCGCCGAGGACATGGTCTTCCTCCGCTACGCCGGTGCCCGCCCGGTCGTCGTGCACGGCGGTGGTCCGCAGATCTCCAGCATGCTGAACCGCCTCGGCATCGACAGCGAGTTCCGGGGCGGCCTGCGCGTCACCACGCCCGAAACGATGGACGTCGTCCGCATGGTGCTGGTCGGTCAGGTCGGGCGAGAACTCGTCGGGCTGATCAACGAGCACGGACCGTTCGCCGTTGGCATGTCCGGAGAAGATGCGCACCTGCTCACGGCGACAAAAAGAAAAGCCACCGTCGACGGCGAGCTCGTCGACGTCGGACTGGTCGGAGACGTGGCGACGGTGAACCCGGCGGCCGTGTGGGACCTGATCGAGTCCGGACGGATACCGGTCATCTCGACGGTCGCGCCGGACGCGGACGGGCAGGTGCACAACCTGAACGCGGACACCGCGGCCTCGGCCCTCGCGGTCGCGCTCGGCGCGCAGAAGCTCGTGGTCCTGACCGACGTCGAAGGCCTGTACACGCGCTGGCCGGACCATGATTCCCTGGTCAGCCAGATCGCCGCCGAGGACCTCGAGACCCTGCTGCCGGCGCTCTCGGCGGGCATGATCCCGAAGATGGAGGCGTGCCTGCGCGCGGTGCGCGGCGGGGTGCCGCAGGCGACGGTCATCGACGGTCGCGTCGCCCACTCGCTGCTCCTGGAGATCTTCACCGAGGAAGGATTCGGCACGATGGTGGTCCCGTCATGAGCCTGACGAACCGGTGGCGTGCCGCGCTGATGGACAACTACGGCACCCCGGGAACCGCCCTGGTCAAGGGTGAGGGCGCCGTCGTCTGGGACGACCAGGGCAACCAGTACGTCGACCTGTACGCGGGCATCGCGGTGAACGTCCTCGGCCACGCGCACCCGGCCGTGGTCGAGGCCGTGACCACCCAGATCGCGACCCTCGGCCACGTGTCGAACCTGTTCGCGAACGTCCCGGCCATCACGCTCGCCGAGCGACTGCTGAACCTCACCGGCCGCGACGGCCGCGTCTACTTCTGCAACTCCGGCGCCGAGGCCAACGAGGCCGCGTTCAAGCTCTCCCGGCGCACCGGCAAGACCCACGTGGTCGCGGCGCAGACGGCGTTCCACGGCCGCACGATGGGCGCGCTCGCGCTCACCGGCCAGCCCAGCAAGGCCGACCCGTTCCGGCCGCTGCCCGGCGACGTCACCCACGTCCCCTACGGCGACGTCGACGCGCTGAGGAATGCCGTCACCGACGAGACCGCGATGGTCATCCTCGAACCGACGCTCGGCGAAGCCGGCGTCATCCCGGCCCCGCCCGGCTACCTGCAGGCCGCCCGCGACATCACCAAGGACTGCCTGCTCGTCATCGACGAGATCCAGACCGGCATGGGCCGCACCGGCTACTGGTTCCAGCACCAGGCCGAGGGCATCCAGCCCGACGTGATCACGCTGGCCAAGGGCCTCGGCGGCGGTCTGCCGCTCGGCGCGTGCCTCGCGTTCGGCGAGGCCGCCGAGCTGCTCGGCCCGGGCAGCCACGGCTCCACGTTCGGCGGCAACCCGGTCTGCTGCGCGGCCGGCCTCGCGGTCATCGACACGATCGTCGAGGAAGACCTGCTGTCCCGGGCCAAGCACCTCGGCGAGAAGCTCTCCCGAGTGACCCACCCGAGGATCCGCGAAGTGAGAGGTGAGGGCGCCCTGCTCGGCGTCGTCCTCACCGACGACGTCGCCAAGGCCGCCGAGGCGGCCCTCCGGGAGGCCGGCTTCCTCGTCAACGCGGTCGCCCCTGGCGTGCTGCGGCTGGCCCCGCCGTTGATCCTGACCGACGACCAGGCGGACGCGTTCCTCGCGGCCCTCCCCGCCGCACTGGAGACGATCGCATGACCCGCCACTTCCTGGCCGACGACGACCTGACGCCGGACGAGCAGTCGCAAGTCCTCGACCTGGCCGCCCGCATGAAGGCCGACCGGCACCAGTTCACCCCGCTGAACGGGCCGAAGTCCGTCGCGCTGCTGTTCGACAAGCCGTCCACCCGCACCCGGGTGTCGTTCGCGGTCGGCGTGGCCGAGCTCGGCGGCTACCCGCTGCTGCTCGACGCGGGCACCAGCCAGCTCGGCCGGGGCGAGACGATCGAGGACACCACCCGGGTCCTCGACCGGCAGGTCGCGGCGATCGTCTGGCGGACGTTCGGCCAGGACCGCATCGAGGCGATGGCCCGGGTCAGCGCGGTGCCGGTCGTCAACGCGCTCACCGACCTGTTCCACCCGTGCCAGATCCTCGCCGACCTGCTGACGATCCGTGAGCGGCTGGGGGAGACCCGGGGGAAGACGCTCACCTACCTGGGCGACGCCGAGAACAACATGGCCCACTCGTACCTGCTGGGCGGTGCCGTCGCGGGCCTCGACGTCCGGGTCGCCGGGCCGGAGAAGCCGAACCCCGACGTCGTCGAACGGGCCCAGAAGATCGCGCAGGCCACCGGCGCCGAGATCACGGTCACCGACGATCCCGAGAAGGCGGCCGACGGCGCCGACGTCCTGGCCACCGACACCTGGGTCTCGATGGGTCAGGAGACCGCGAGCAGCGCCGAGCGGCTCGCCACGCTGGCCCCGTACCGGATCGACGAGGCCGCCGTGGCCAGGGCGAAGGACACCGCGATCGTCCTGCACTGCCTCCCGGCCTACCGCGGCAACGAGATCACCGCCGACGTCCTCGACGGCCCCCGCTCCGCGGTCTGGGACCAGGCCGAGAACCGCCTGCACGCGCAGAAGGCCCTCCTGACGTGGCTGATCGAACAACGACGATGAGCAACCCGGTGACGAAGGCGGCCCGGCACGCCCGCATCAGCGAGCTGGTCCGGGCCACGCCGATCCCCTCGCAGACCGTCCTCGCCCGCCTGCTGGCCGACGAGGGGATGGCCGTCACCCAGGCCACGCTCTCCCGTGACCTGGAGGAGCTCGGCGCGGTGAAACTCCGCGGCGCCGACGGGTCACCGGCCGCCTACGTCCTGCCCGAGGAGGGCGCGGCCCCGATGCGTCCGTCGGTCAGCCCGCCCGACCAGCTGATCCGCCGTCTGCAGGAGCTCCTGACCGGGGCCGAGGCCAGCGGCAACCTGGTCGTGCTGCGGACGCCGCCGGGCGCGGCCCAGTTCCTCGCGTCGGCGCTCGACCGGTCGGGGCTGCCTGACATCATCGGAACGATCGCCGGCGACGACACGATCCTCGTGATCACCCGGGACACCGACGGCGGCGACGCATTTGCTACGAAGGTCCTCGACTGGGCCCACAAAAAGGAATCTCGTGACTGAACCCACCACCCGCCTCTGGGGCGGCCGCTTCTCCGGCGGCCCCGCGGAGGCCCTGGCCCGCCTGTCCGTGAGCGTCCACTTCGACTGGCGGCTCGCCCCGTACGACCTGGCCGGTTCCCGCGCCCACGCCCGCGTGCTGCACCGCGCCGGCCTGCTCACCGCGGACGAGCTGCAGCTCATGGTCAAGGCGCTGAACGAGCTCGAGAAGGACTGCGCGGACGGCGCGTTCACGCCGACGATCGACGACGAGGACGTCCACACCGCCCTGGAGCGGGGCCTCCTCGAGCGGCTGGGTGCGCTCGGCGGCAAGCTGCGGGCCGGCCGGAGCCGCAACGACCAGGTCGCCACCGACCTGCGCCTGTATCTCCGCGATCACGCGCGGGGAGTGGCCGCGAACGTCGTCAATCTGGCCGAAGCGCTCGCCGCGCAAGCGGAAACCCACAAGACGACCCCCGCTCCGGGCATGACCCACCTCCAGCACGCCCAGCCGATCCTGTTCAGCCACCAGCTGCTGGCCCACGTCCAGTCGCTGCTCCGCGACCTCGACCGTCTCGTCGACTGGGACAAGCGCGCCGCGGTCAGCCCGCTGGGCGCCGGAGCTCTGGCCGGGTCCTCCCTGCCGCTCGACCCGGAAAAAGTCGCGGAGGAGCTCGGGTTCACGGCCAGCGCGCAGAACTCCATCGACGCCGTCTCCGACCGCGACTTCGCCGCCGAGTTCCTCTTCGTCGCCGCGCTGATCGGCGTCCACCTCTCCCGGATCGGGGAGGAGTTCGTCCTCTGGACGTCGCAGGAGTTCGGCTGGGTCACGCTCGACGACGCGTTCGCGACCGGCAGCTCGATCATGCCGCAGAAGAAGAACCCGGACATCGCCGAGCTGTCCCGCGGCAAGTCCGGCCGGCTCATCGGTCACCTCACCGGCTTGCTCGCCACGCTCAAGGCGCTGCCGCTGGCCTACGACCGTGACCTGCAGGAAGACAAGGAGCCGGTGTTCGACGCGATCGAGACGCTGGACCTGCTGCTCCCGGCGCTCACCGGCATGGTCGCCACGATGACCGTCCACACCGACGTGCTCGAGAAGTCCACGCCCACCGGGTTCGCGCTCGCCACCGACGTCGCCGAGTGGCTCGTCCGCAAGGGCGTCGCCTTCCGGGACGCGCACGAGATCGTCGGCGCGATGGTCGCGAAAGCGGCCCAGCGCAACGCCGAGCTGGACGACCTCACCGACGAGGACCTCGCCGAGGTCAGCCCGCACCTGGACCCGTCGGTCCGGAACGTCCTGTCGGTGGAGGGCGCGCTGAAGGCGCGCACCACCCCGGGTTCCACCGGACCGGAGGCCGTGGCGGCCCAGCTGACCCAGGCCACGACCACGATCGAGACCTACCGCGCGTGGGCCCAGGAGCAGGTTGTCCCTCGCTGACGTCCTCGCCGGACCGCCCGAGGACGCCGCCCCGGCGCTCCTCGGGCGGTACGTCGCCGCGCACGGCGTGACGCTCCGGATCACCGAGACCGAGGCCTACGCCGGCACGGCCGGCGACCCGGCGTCACACGCGTACCGCCGTCGTACCGCCCGGAACGCCAGCATGTTCGAGGACCCCGGCACGCTGTACGTCTACTTCAGCTACGGCATGCACTGGTGCGTCAACATCACCTGCGGACCGGTCGGGGTGGCCGCGGCCGTCCTGCTGCGCGCCGGAGAGGTCGTCGACGGCGTCGAGGACGCCCGACGGGGGCGCGCTCTGCGCGACCGCGACCTCGCCCGGGGCCCGGCCCGCCTCACCCGAGCCCTGGACCTCGACCGGAGCGCCGACGGCACGAACCTCCTCGACGGACGCGGCCCGCTCGTGCTGCTGGATCGCGTCGACCCGGTGGAGCACATCAGCGCCGGCCCGCGCACCGGCGTGTCCCAGGGCGCCGACATCCCCTGGCGCTTCTGGATCACCGGAGACCCGACCGTGAGCCCGTATAGACGTTCGCCCCGGGCCGCGCTCGTAGGGAATGATGCTCTCCGTGAGTGACTTTCTCGACGAACTGCGCTGGCGCGGCCTCATCGCCCAAACGACCGACGAGCAGGCCCTCGGTGCTGCTCTCGACGCCGGGCCGCTCACGGTCTATGCCGGTTTCGACCCGACCGCGGCGAGCCTGCACGCCGGCCACCTCGTCCCGATGCTCACGCTGCGGCGTTTCCAGCAGGCCGGCCACCGTCCGATCGTCCTGGCCGGCGGCGCGACCGGCCTGATCGGCGACCCCAGCGGCCGCTCCAGCGAGCGGGTACTCAACACGCCGGAGCGGGTCCGCGAGCTGGTCGAGGCGCTGCGCCCCCAGCTGGCCAAGTTCGTCGACTTCGAACAGGGCGCCCTGCTGGCCAACAACCTCGACTGGACCGCGAACATCTCGGCCCTCGACTTCCTGCGTGACGTCGGCAAACACTTCCCGGTCACGCAGATGATGGCCCGCGAGTCGGTCAGCGCCCGCATCAACTCCGGCGGACTGTCCTACACCGAGTTCAGCTACCAGCTCCTGCAGGCCAACGACTACCTGCAGCTCTACCGCGACCAGGGCTGCCGCCTGCAGATCGGCGGCAACGACCAGTGGGGCAACATCACCGCGGGCCTCGACTACATCCGCCGCGTCACCGCCAACGAAGGCGGTCCTGCGCACGCGCTCACGCTGCCGCTGCTCACCAACGCCAGCGGAGAGAAGTTCGGCAAGAGCACCGGCGGCGGATCCGTGTGGCTGGACCCGGCGCTGACCAGCCCTTACGCCTGGTACCAGTTCTGGTTCAACACCGATGACCGCGACGTCGTCGCCCGCCTCAAGACGTTCACGTTCCTCGACCGCAAGGAGATCGAGGAGCTGGCCGCGGCGGTCGAGGAGCGGCCGGCGGCGCGCCTCGCGCAGCGTCGGCTCGCGGAGGAGATGACCACGCTGGTCCACGGGTCGTCCGAGACGTCGGCGGTCACTGCGGCCAGCGGTGCGTTGTTCGGCCGCGGCGAGCTGCAGGGCCTCCCCGCGGAAACGTTGCGCGCGGCTCTGGCCGAGGCCGGTCTGCACCAGGTCGGTGGGGAGCTTCCGTCCGCGGCGGCGCTGTTCCAGGCGTCCGGCCTCGCGTCCAGCCTCTCCGACGCGCGCCGGACGGTCCGCGAGGGCGGGGCCTACGTCAACAACGCGAAGGTCACCGACGCCGACGCGCCTCCGGCCCGGGAAGACCTCCTCCACGGCCGCTGGCTGGTCCTCCGCAAGGGAAAGCGCACGATCGCCGGGGTCGAGGTCTCGTAGGTTCTTTTACGCCTGCATGGCGCGCGCCTGGGCCTTCCGCGGCCGGCGCGCGCTGGTCTCTCGTGGGTCGGGCGGCACGACGGTGGTCGCGACCCGAGGGTCCTAGCTCCGGTCACTGACGGGCGAGTGGCCGTCGCGGATACCCGCCGACCGCGAGCCGCCCGGGGCCGACCGCGGGCTGCCGGAGCGCCGACCGCGAGCCGCCCCGGGCCGACCTCGGACCGCCCGAGGGCTGAGCGAAAGCCGCTGAAGGTCCAAGCGGGCCGCCCGGCGCCGAGAGGGCCGCCCGGGGGCTGAGCGCGGGCCGCCCGGGGGGTGAGCGCGGGCCGTCCGGGGCCGACCGCGGGTAGCACAGGGACCGAGCTCGGGCCGCCCGCGGCCGATCGCGGGTCGCACGGGGGCCGAGTGCGAGCCGTCCGGTGCCGAGCGCGAGCCGCCCGGGGGAGGCCGGGCGGGCGTGCCGGCTCGGCCGGCCGACCCGCGGCACCGCCGAGCGCAAGGGTGTGGCGCGCGCCACGTCCGACCGGGTTTGCAGATCCGCGGAAGGCCGCGTAGATTTCATCGGGCCCGCAGGGGACACGGACACGATCCGGTGCGCAAGCGCCGGGGTGGACGTCCCGCGGGAAACCAGCCGAACGAGCCGGTGAAAGCCGGAGCGTAACGCTGTGTGCCGGGCGAGGCAGCCGAATTGGCGGTTGCGAACTCGACCGGATACGCTGGAAAAGCCGAACGGAAAGCAATCCGTGACGGCCGCACCACCCGCTCGAGCAATCGGCACCAATTTGGCGCCGGAGACGCGAGCGGTTAAGCTGGAAATGCGCAAGCAATTCCAGCGCCCCGATAAGA